>JALRHN010000119.1 GCA_023259575.1 Candidatus Kapaibacterium sp.
CACCACCACCACCACCAGGGCCATGATTGCCACCTGCATTATTGCTGCCACCAAAACCACCTTTTGCTTGTACTTGTAAAGAATCAAAAAAGATAAACCGTTGTACATCAAAAAAAATAGTTCCTCCAGCTCCACCGCCACCAGATCCATCATTGCCAGCAATTGCAAAAACATCATCTCCATTTGAAAATATCTGGGCGCCTTGACGAATAATCATATTATTTGCTCTGATATAAGCAATGCCACCACCAGCACCACCAGCGGTTGCTAATTGATTATTATGATGTCCACCACCACCTCCGCCTCCCATAAAAATTTTAGCTTTTTTAATAGCAATAAATGTATCATAATTGATATGTCGGCCTGGCCTTCCACCTACATCAAGATTTGTTCCTCCAAATTCTAAAGAACCTTTGCCGCCATCACCTCCATTTCCGCCACCACCCCCGCCAGAATTATGTGCATTGCCTCCACCTCCAGCATTAGCAGCAGCACCTCGGCCACTAGCATAGAAATCTTTTAAGATCGCAATACCTTCACCTTTCTCACCAGCACTATCGGTAAGAAGCTTTGAATATCTATATCCGAGTGCGCTATAGATTTGATTTTTATTTGGAATAGCATTTTGTGGAGATCCCCCTCTATATCCTCGACCAGAAACATCGATTGTACCAGAAATATCTAATGCCAAACGAATATCAAAAGCTAACACTCCACCAGTAAGACCATCCCAAGGTTTTGCAGTTAATTTGGAAGTTATAGTAGCAGTATCATAACCAGGTAAAGAAACTAATTGAACCGGTGCATCAGAAGGATAATAATCTAATAATGGTGAATATTTAAGATTGATAAGATCATTTTGTACAGAAGAAATTTCTACAACTTCTGCATTCCCAGCACCTTTATAATCTATAATATCTCCAAAAATGGAAGAATCTTCAGTATGTATTGAAGCACCTTTCATTTGGATCAGAATTGCTTTATCGCCAGCTGCAAAGCCAAATGAATTGTCTACTTTAATAAAGTTTTTGCAATTGTCTAATTGTAATACTCTAGCATAATTATTAATAATACCAGATAAGTTCACTTTTTGGGCGATAACCGTATCATATCCAAAAAACAAGGCATTACAAATAATCAAACAAGTAATTATATACTGTGTCATGTGCATGAAAATGGACAAAAAACAAGTTAATGTATAGAAGATGTATGTGTAAATATTGATAAAAGAATTATAATATTTACAGAGCTGCATATGCAAAATACAATTCTTAAAATTGAAATGTTAACAAAATTATTTTACATCACAAATAGCCTATTCTTTGAACTAGACAGCAGATCGAAGCCATTGAAAATGCAATTAATTCCGAAGTTTTTTACGTTCTCTATCAAACTGCATTTTTTACATAAAAATTGCTTATTTTTGCCTTGCTTATTTTTTTTGATCAAACTATTGATTAAGTTCAAAAGGCTATAATGGCAAAGACTCTCAGTATATTATTTGTTTCTAGTGAAGTATATCCTTTTGCCAAGACTGGTGGTTTGGCTGATGTTTCTTATTCATTACCATTAGCTTTAAGAGAATTGGGGCATGATATTAGGGTGATGGCTCCTAAATATGGTTCTATAAGCGAAAGAAAGAATAGGATTCACGAAATAAATAGATTGCGCGATATTCCTATTCCTGTGGGTGAAAATACTGCTTTAGCAACTGTAAAATCCTCTTCCATCAATAATCCTCGTTCAAAAGTTCAAGCATATATAACAACGAATACAAATTACTTTGATGCCAATAAAGGGTTCTATGCAGATCCTTCTACTGGGGTAGATTATGAAGATAATGATGAGCGATTTGTATTCTTCAATCGTTCTGTTATTCAGACTTGTTTGCTTCTTGGTTGGGTTCCAGATATTATTCATTGTAATGATTGGCAGACAGGGATTTTGCCTGCTTTATTAAGATTGCAGCACAATGATGTATTTGCTAAAACCAAGATTATATTTACCATTCATAATTTTGGTAATCAGGGTGATTTTAGTTTAGAATCAATCAATAGAACTGGATTTCATGAATCAAATGCCGATGCATTGTCTCATAAAGAAAAAGTAAATTTCATGAAAGCTGGTATTCATTTTTCTGATTGTATTACGACGGTAAGTCCTACGTATGCCAAAGAAGTGTTAACCGATCAAAAGCTTAGTAATGGATTAAGTGATGTCTTAAATCGTAGAGCAGAGAAGATGTTGGGGATTGCACATGGAGTTGATTTAAATACATGGAATCCCAAAATTGATCCATTCATCACCAAAAAATATGATAAATCTTCAATTGAAGATAAAGCGCCGAATAAAGAAACAGTATTAGAACGATTTGGATTACCTATACATACTGATAAAAATGTACCATTGATAGCTATGGTAACAAGAATCAATGAACAAAAGGGAATTCAGCTAATTCTTGATGCAGCAAAAGATTTGATGTCTAAAGATATTCAATTGGTAATGCTTGGCGAGGGTGACCACTCATTTTATCCTCAATTAGAAGCATTAACAAAGAAATATCCAGAAAAATTTGCTTTAAAAATTGAATTTGATGATGAATTAGCTCATCTTATGGAAGCAGGAGCAGATATGTTCTTGATGCCATCTTTATATGAACCATGTGGTCTTAATCAACAGTATTCACTTGTATATGGAACAGTTCCTATTGTACGTGAAACTGGAGGATTGGCAGATACAGTAAGAGATTATAATCCAGAAACTGCAGAAGGTACAGGATTTGTATTCACTGATTACAATGCAAAGTCGATGATGCAAGCAATTAGTCGTGCATTGGAATTATATAATAATCCAGAAGCATGGCAAGCATTAGTAATCAATGGAATGAATGAAGATCGTTCTTGGGGTAGAGCCGCCAGACAATATTCTGAACTGTATCGTGCTTTGATGAAAGATACATTCTGATAATTTTCACACACACATTACAGATTGGAATTTAGAATGCTGAAAAACATTTTTATCAGTATGTTCTGTCTTATAGCTATGTCTATTCTGTTTGGCTGCAATGAGCAAAGCCCTGTAGCAGGCGGAATATTAATTGATGACTCCACATATGTAACTGTATTAAGTTCAGATAGTGTCCCTTTTATTAAAACAGCTACAGGATTTAATACAAAACCATCAGCTTCTTATTTAAATTCTTTGTTTATTGGATCTAGCAAAGGATTTCAAGCTTCTGTTCTTGCTAGATTTGGGAATATACCAGATTCTTTAGCTGGAGCTGAAATAGTATCTGCAACTCTTAGATTACAGCCTGAACGCTATGTTTTTGGTGATTCTGCTGCTAATAGACTAGCATTTTCGGTGTATTCTATAACTAAATTATGGGCACCCGATGCCACGATAGATACTTTATCGCAAAATGGTTTTATTGACTCAAAATCAATTGCGAATTATGATGGAATCATTCCATTAAAAGATACCATGCTTCCAATTTCAATAGATATTGAAAAGTCTATTATCTCCCAATGGTTTACAACAAAGGCAAATACTAAAAGTGATTCACTTATCTATGGGATAGCATTAATCCCATCGATAAATTCTACTGTAATTAGGGCATTTGCTAGGAATACGATATCATCTCCAGAAAAATCTCCTGTATTATTACAAGTATTATATAAAAAATCTGGATCTCAGACAGTAGATTCTGTTTTATTAATTTCTGCTTATGATGGTTGTTTTGTAAAATCTCCTCTTCAAAATGATGGTTCTATAGTTTTAGATTGTGCAAGTGGACAAGTTTCCGAACTTGGTTTCAATTTAAGTGCAGTTCCTAAAAATGTTTCTATTCATGGAGCAGTATTAACATTACAAGTCAATACATCTCAATGTATTACAGGTAATAGGCCTAAAGATACTGTAATCACTGCAAATTTTGTAGATAGCTCAACTGCTAATATTCTTCGTGAGTATTATGCAGTATCATCCTCCAATAGTACTGAGTACACTTTTTCTGTGTTAAATAGTGTTATCGAAGGAATATTAAGAAGAGGAACAAATGGTATGTTGAAAATTTTGCCATATGTTGATCGAGACAGAAATCGCGTTGATCGATTAGTTTTTTATGGTCCAAATGATCCAGATCCCACCAAAAGACCAAAATTAAAAATCGTCTATTCTAGTCGTCCAAAACCATAAGTAATTTGTTTTGGCCCATAGATTATTGATGTATAATTCTAATTATATCCTAAAGTGTACATATGAAACACTGTATTGTTAGTGTATTGTTTGCATTGTTCAGTTTATCAACAGCAAGTGCTCAAATTCCTCAACAATTTCTCTCAGGAATGAAATTTAGATCTATTGGCCCATATCGAGGTGGAAGATCATTAGCATGTACTGGAATAATTGGGGATAGAAAAACATATTATTTTGGAGCAACTGGTGGCGGTATTTGGAAAACAATAGATGCAGGTGAGACATGGTTGCCATGTTCTGACACAACAATGAATGCTTCGTCTATTGGTGCAATTGCAGTAGCTCAATCCGATGCTTCAATATTGTTTGCAGGTACAGGTGAATGTGATATAAGAGGTAATATTTCATTTGGTGAAGGAATATATAAATCTACCGATGCAGGAGCATCATGGAAATATTCGGGTTTACGAGAAGCTGGTTCGATTGCGAAAATCTCGATACATCCAAAAAATTCAGATGAGATTATCATTGCATCTATGGGACATGTTTTTGGGTCGAATCCAGAAAGAGGTATATATAAATCTATTGATGGTGGAAATACTTGGAAAAAAGTATTATCAAGATCTGGACTTCTAGCAGATTCAACAGGTGCAATTGATATTCAAAGAGATCCATTTAATCCTAAAATTCTCTATGCATCATTATGGCAGGCATATAGAAATGCATATTCAATGAGTAGTGGTGGTGCCGGAAGTGGACTATTTACTTCTTTAGATGGTGGAGAAACATGGAAAGAAATAACTAAATCAGCAGGTTTACCTGTCGGAATAAATGGGAAGATACGTATTGCATGCTCTCCAGCTCAAAAAGATCGTTTGTGGGCGATGATAGAAAATGAAAATGGTGGATTATTTAGAAGTGATGATGCTGGAAATACATGGAAAAGAGTTTCTGAAGACAGACAGATTCGTCAAAGACCATGGTATTTTTCTCATATTATTGCAGATCCTAAAAATCCAGAAACAATCTATGCTTTAAATGTTGGTTTCTATAAAAGTACCGATGGAGGTAGAACATTTCAGGGTATGAATTCTATGCATGGCGATCATCATGATATGTGGATAGATCCATTAGACCCCGAGCGTTTTATTCTAGCCGATGATGGTGGGGCAGTTGTTACCAATACAGGTGGTTCTGGATATACTGAATTAGATTTACCAACTGCACAATTTTATCATGTAACTGCTGATAATCAAATACCTTATAGAATATATGGCTGTCAACAAGATAATTCTTCAGTTGGAATTGCAAGTAGATCAACTGGTTGGGCGATTGGTAAAGAAGATTGGTTCACAGCAGCCGGTGGTGAATCAGGCTATATTGCTGTAGATCCACTAAATTCAGATATTATATATGGCGGAAATTATGGCGGCTTTCTTTCTAAACTAAATAGAAAAATAAATCAAGATCAAGATGTTAGTGTCTACCCAGAAAATGTAGTCGGTTGTAGTGCCGAAACACATCAATATCGATTTCAATGGACATATCCCATTGTGTTTTCTAAACATGATAAGAAAAAGCTATATGTATGCGGGAATCATGTATTTGCATCTACTACAGGTGGTAATTCATGGGATAAGATTAGTCCGGACTTAACAACAAATGATAAATCTAAACAAAAAGCTTCTGGTGGAATCATAACTAAAGATAATACAGGTGTAGAAACATATTGTACTATTTTTGCTTTTGCTGAATCACCTGTAAATCCTAAAGTTCTTTGGACAGGTAGCGATGATGGTTTAGTGTATATTACCACGGATGGCGGAAGTAATTGGAAAAATGTTACTCCATCTATTCTGCCAAATGCTGGAAAACCTGCTCTGATTAGTATTATTGAAGCAGGGCATTTTGAAGAAGGAACTGCATATATAGCCGCTACAAGATATAAATCTGCAGATGATCAACAACCTTATCTATTAAAAACAACTGATTACGGTGCTTCATGGAAATTAATCACTAATGGTATTCAAGCACCATCTTATACTAGAGTAATCAGAGAAGACCCAGTTCAAAAAGATTTACTATATGCTGGAAC
>JALRHN010000011.1 GCA_023259575.1 Candidatus Kapaibacterium sp.
AATTGTTGCTGATATGGAAAGTGGGATTATAACTCCAGAAACAAGAAGAAGACAAGAAAGGATTTTATCTAGATTATTAGATGCTTCTCGATCTATGAATGAAAGAGATTATGATAAAGACAGAGAATCCAGAAGTGGACAAGATTTTACCGTAAAAAGTCCTCCGCAGTTGAATCTTAGTTCACCAGAAGGAAGAAATAAAGCTATGCAAGATGTTCTAAGATCTTTAGGAAAAGGATATACAAAAGACTATGAAATTCTAATCAGACAATATTTTGACCGTTTGCAATCTAAACGTACTGCTATACAATAATGCTATATAAAGTACATTATACTCTGCTTTTACCTTTGTTTGCATGGATCTTTATCCAAAGTGCTCCAAACATTAATGCCCAAAATCAAGGAAGAGTTGTATCGTTTCCAGAAATCGATTCTTTGCTTCATAATTCTTATGATACTTTATATGTTATAAACTTTTGGGCTACATGGTGTAAGCCATGTGTTGAAGAGTTACCAATATTTGAAGAAATTAATGAGATATATGCAAATCAACCTGTAAAAGTCCTTTTAATTAGTTTGGATTTTATACAAGACAAAGAGAAAGTTCTTTTGCCTTTTATAAAAAAGAAAAATATACAATCTGAGATAGTATTATTAAAAGCTGAAAATCCCAATGAATGGATTGATAAAGTTGATATGGAGTGGAGTGGTGCTTTGCCAGCTACTTTACTGATTAATAATCAAAAAAAGATCCGCAAATTCTTTGAGAAACAATTTAAACATGAAGAATTACAAGATATTGTTACACAATTATTAAAGAGTGAATTATGAAAAAGTTATGGTTATTTTCTTTTCTTTTATCTTGCTTAACATGTGCTTACATATATGCAGCAGATGGATTAAAAGTAGGGGATATTGCTTCTGATTTTTCTCTAAAAAATGTAGACGGATCTATGATTAGCCTAAAAGATTATTCCTCATCAAAAGGGATTATTCTCATTTTTACGTGCAATCATTGTCCATTTTCAAAGGCATATGAAGATCGCATAATACAAATCAATAAAATGTATGCAGAAAAAGGATTTCCTGTTATAGCAATTAATCCAAATGATGAAATATCTGTTCCAGAAGATTCATATGATAATATGAAAATCAGAGCCAAAGAAAAGGGTTTTGTTTTCCCATATATTCACGATGCTACACAGCAAATTGCTAAAACATATGGCGCAACAAGAACACCTCATGTGTATCTATTAAAGAATAATTCTGGAGTATTTTCCATTGCATATATAGGTGCAATAGATGACAATCATAGTGATGCAGAAAATGTAAAAGAAAAATATCTTGCAAATGCAATCGAATCTTTAATGCAAAATAAATCAGCAAATCCTGATTTTACCAAAGCAATCGGTTGCTCAATTAAATGGAAAAAGTAAATATCTCTTCATCTTCTAATATTCAATCTATGAAACTATGGGATAAAGGATATTCTGTCCATAAAGAAATTGAAGCTTTTACAATTGGAAAAGACATTGAATTCGATGTTTATCTAGCACCTTTTGATATTCTTGGTTCAATTGCTCATGCAATTATGCTAAAACAGGAAGGACTTCTTACCAGTTCTGAGCTTTCATCTATTGTATCTGTTCTACATGAATTATATCATATCGTAGTTAAAGAAGATTTTACAATTGATCAATCTTGTGAAGATATCCATTCTTGGGTGGAATTAGTTCTTACGAAGAATATTGGTGAAGCTGGTAAAAAGATTCATACAGGAAGATCTAGAAATGATCAATCTTTATTGGATATAAAACTGTTTTTAAGACATCAACTTTGTGATCTTGCAACTTCTGTTAAAGATGCTGTTATGTCTTTAGTACAACTTGGTGAACAATACAAGAATATCATTATTCCAGGGTATACACATCTTCAAATTGCTATGCCTTCTTCATTTGGTTTATGGTTTGGAGCTTATGCTGAATCCTTAACAGATGATTTACTTACAGTTCAATCAGCATATAGATTTGTGAATAGAAATCCATTAGGAAGTGCTGCAGGTTATGGTTCATCATTCCCTTTAGATAGGAATTTAACAACAGATCTACTTGGTTTTGAAGGACTTAATATTAGTTCTGTTTATGCTCAAATGACAAGAGGTAAAAGTGAATTGATTGTTGCTAGAGCGCTTTCAGGAATTGCCCAAACGATTAGCAAAATGGCAATGGATATAACTTTATATACCAGTCAAAATTTTGGTTTTATGGCATTACCACAAGAGTTTACAACTGGTTCAAGTATAATGCCTCATAAAAAAAATCCAGATGTTTTCGAGTTAATCAGAGCTAAATGTAATCGCATTAGTACCCTTCATGTAGAAATTAGTGGAATTATCACAAATTTACCTTCTGGATATCACAGAGATTATCAGATAACAAAAGAAATACTATTTCCAGCTTTTAAGGAATTATCTACGTGTATGTCTTTATTAATAGTAGCATTACAGAATAGTATGTATCATGATGGTATTTCTCATGATAAACAATATGAATTAATGTACACAGTTGATTCAGTAAATGAATTAGTTCAGCAAGGGATTTCTTTTAGAGAAGCCTATATGATTATTGGACAAAAAGTTCAACAAGGAGAGTATCAAAAGCCAAAGCAAATAAATACTACACATATTGGCAGTATAAATAATCCAGGTTTACAAGAGATACAATCGTATTGCAATGCAGAATACAGCAAATTTAAATTTGAAAAAGCAGAAACAGCAGAAAAACAACTATTAGATAATAGATTTATACAAACACAGTATCTTGTTGATTAATATGAAGATAGGCAAATATACTATACAGCATTTTGAAACAGGTGATTTCGCATTAGATGGTGGAGCAATGTTTGGAGTTGTTCCCAAACCTCTTTGGTCTAAGGCATATAATTCTGGAGATGAATTAAATCGAATACCTATGACAGCTAGAAGTTTACTTATTCAGTATGAAGATCGAAGAATCATTATAGATACTGGCTGTGGTAATAAAATGCCATTGAAACTTCAAAATATATATAATGTTGATTATACAAGAGCATCAATTCAGGCTTCTTTGGAAATACATAATCTTAAAGCAGAAGATATTACTGATATAATATTTACACATTTACATTTTGATCATGCCGGTGGTTCTACATATAGAACAGAAATGGGAGAAGTTGTACCGATGTTTCCGAATGCAAAGCATTATGTACAAAAAGATCATCTTTCTTGGGCAAGAAATCCCACAGATAAAGATAGAGCTTCTTTTATGCCTGAAAACTGGGAGCCTATCATACACAATGGAATGATGGAGATATTAGATGGCCCTGGCGAATTATTCCCAGGATTAACAGTACAAACTCTATATGGCCATACGCAAGCATTACAAATGATTACAGTTACAGATAATAATAAAACATTAGTATTTCCTGCAGACTTATTGCCAACTGCAGCTCATATACCAGTTCCTTATGTTATGGGTTATGATAATTTCCCTTTAACTTCTATGGAAGAAAAACACAAAATTCTAACTAAAGCAGTTGAAGAAGAATGGATAATATGTTTTGAGCATGATTCATTTATTCCTGCAGGTAAAGTACATCATACGGAAAAAGGTTTTGCATTAGCTGAAACTGTGGAGTTATAATGTGAATGCATATGATAATGAAGATATTAGTGAGTTTGAACAATCAATTGCAGCATATCAAAAAGCTGTTTTTCAAGAGAAGCCATATATTCAATTATGCAAATCAGGTGATATTTTTCCCCAAAAAGGAAAGAATTTCTATTTTGATGAAGATGTCCAAATAGCTGTATTCAGAGACAATCAACAATTATTTGCTGTGTCTAATATATGTCCACATCAATATGCAGCTGTGATATGCAATGGATTTTTGGAAGAAAAAACAGTGACATGTCCACTACATGGATGGATATATTCACTAGAATCTGGCAAAGCACTTGGAAGTAATGCTCGATTAACTACATATCATATTTTTGAAGTTGAAGGTTTAGTGTGGTTAGAACAACCAAAAAAAACTCGTCCTTTATGGTTGGATAATTTCTGATTGGGACATTATATGTTTTCTGACACATCAATAGAGCAATATTCTGAATTCATTAAAGAAAAAGCTATCTCAATAGGTTTCGATCTAGTTGGCATTGCCAATGTAGAAGAATTCAATAAAGAATTTTCTCAATATCAAGAATGGATTAATGCAGGCTATCATGGTACAATGGGGTATTTGGCTGCACATCAAGAGAAAAGAAAAAACATTAGACATATATTACAAGATGCACAATCTGTCATCGTAGTTGGGCTAAATTATTATACAGATTATCAGCATAAAGATGATTCCACACAAGGAAAAATATCTCGATATGCTTGGGGTACAGATTATCATGAAATATTGCCAGCAATGATGCAAACATTATCTAAAGAACTCACTGAATTAGTACCCAATTCCCAACATAAATTTTATGTTGATACTGGCCCAATATTAGAAAAACAATGGGCAATTAAAGCAGGACTTGGCTGGCAAGGGAAACATTCAAATATCATTAATCGAGAAATAGGATCTTGGTTTTTTATTGGAGTTATAATCTCTACAATTCCACTAGTTGCCAGCAAACCAATCACAGATTTTTGTGGAACATGTACCGCTTGTATTGATGCTTGCCCAACAAATGCAATCATAGAACCATATAAGGTTGATGCAACAAAATGCATATCATATTGGACAATTGAAACGAAGCCAGATATACCGATTCCTTATACTATTTCAGAAAATCTACAACAATGGGTATTCGGTTGTGATATATGCCAAGAAGTATGTCCGTGGAATTCATTCCAAAAAGAAACGCATAAAGAACTCTTATTACCAAGAAATAATGAGATGTCACTATCACTAGACGCAATCCTAGATATGACACAAGAAGAATTTTCTACTAGATTTAGAAAAAGTCCGGTGAAAAGAACTAAACTTGCTGGTTTGAAGAGAAATGCAAATGCACTATTAATTAATAATAAAAAAGACAATCCGCAATGATAAAAACAATACAAAACATTGAGAAATCCATGATCATAAATGAAGGTGGATTGCAGATGAAGCAACCTTTGCCAACCACCGCAATTAAAGATATTGATCCTTTTGTTTTATTACATCATCATGGCCCCATGCAATGTGAAAAAGGATTCGAATTACCTTTTGGTCCGCATCCTCATCGAGGTTTTGAAACAGTTACAATCATTTATCAGGGTGATATCGAGCATAAAGATTCATTAGGTACTTCAAGCATTATTCATACAGGCGGTATTCAGTGGATGACAGCTGGTTCAGGAATCATTCATTCAGAAAATGTATCTGAAACTTTTAAACAGAATGGAGGTGAATTAGAAATTATCCAATTATGGATAAATCTACCATCTTCCTTAAAAATGACTCCTCCATTATATCAAGGTATTCAATCTGAACAATTGCCTTTGATATCTTTGAATCAGCATGCTAACATGAAATTAATAAGTGGAACATATCAATCCGTACAAAGCCCCGTTATTTCTATAACAGATATTTTTTTATCAACAATATCAATTGTAGCAAACACACAAATTCAACTTCAAGTACCTGAATTATCATCTATTCTTTTTTATGTAAAAAAAGGAAATATTCGGATTCAAAATGAAGAGATTATACAGCATTCACTCATACATTTCGATGATAAAGGTAATACTATAATTGTTGATGCTTCAGAAGGTACCGAAATCCTGTTTGGATATGGAAATCCATATCATGAACCAATTGTAGCCAGAGGCCCATTTGTTATGAATTCTTTTAATGAAATTTATCAAGCAATTGATGATTATCATGCAGGAAATATGGGTGATATAGATCTATCTCTATAACTAGTATACATTTTTCCGTAGAAATATATTGTTTGCTTTGTATCTCAAAAAAAACAGTGTTTTTAATACTAAAGATATTTGTATTTTTGAAGTGCAGCATATATCCATCCCCACGAAACATCTATGAAACGATTGCTTTTTTCGGCAATGTTTGCATTAGTGCATGTTATTGCAAACAGTCAAATTGCAGACCCACAAATTTCTTATGGGCCAAAGATTCTATTGCAAACCGATGCTTTGCTTCAAGAAGGTAACCTTATTGAATCTAGGGCATATATAAGAACATATCTTAAAGATTTTAGTGATGGTATATATGCAGATGAAGCTAGGGTATTACAAGCAATTATAATGAGGGAGCAAGCTGACTATTCTTATGCAGACAAGGCTTTATCCGATTTTATACAACAAAGAAATAATTCAAAGTTGATACCTCTTGCTTGGTTCGAGCGTGCATCAATAGCATTTCATAAAGGAGATTTTGTAGTTTCTATAGATTACTTTAATCAAGCCTCAATCAATGCTAATAATCTATTCAAGACAGATGAAAATTATTATAAAAATATAAGTGGATCTGCACTATTTTGGAAGGGTATAGCCCATGCCAAGTTAGGTAATATTGAACAATCGAAAATATTTCTTACTGAATGTCAAAAATTGTTTTCAGATCATTCATTAGCTGATGATGCATTATATATTAGGGCTCAATTATCTGAAAAAGAGTTTCAATTACAGCAAGCAGGTGTTTTATATGCCGAGCTCTTAAGTAGATATCAATATAGCAATACAGTTCTTAGCTCTGCAATTCGTGCTGCAAATGTAAAAGTAGCATTAAAAGAACCTAATGCTGCAATAGTATTTTTAGATCAAGCTCATAATATTGTACGTCGAATTTCTCAAAAAGACTCAATTGGTTTATTGTATGAAAAACAAATGCATTCAGAAGCATCTGATCAAGAAATACAATATTTACGTATAGAAGCACTCACATTAACTGGGCAATACCAAGGCAGCCATATTATGGCTAAAGAATTTTTGCGCATGTTCGGTTCTTCCTCTTTGAAACCTCAAGTTTGGATGGCTGCTGGATATAATACGCTTCAATTAAAAGAGTATCAATTATCAGAACAGTATTATCAAACTGTGATTGATTCAATTCAAGATGATCAATCATTGATTAAGCATGGTGCAAAATTATATCATGCAATTGTTCTTAAAGCATTACAGAAAAGAGAAGAAGCAAAAAAAGAATTATCATTATTAAATGCTCAAATAGGATATCCATATATATCACAATCTTTATTAGAATATGGGCAAATCGCATATGAAGACAAAGAATTAGAAATAGCAAAAAAAGCCTTGCAGAAAGCAGAAAGAGAAACCACTGACAAAACAGTTCTCGTTAAGATTAACTTATTACTAGGTAGTATATTTTTAGATTTAGAAATGTATGGCAAGGCAGCTAGAGAATATGCATCAGCAGAAAGAAATGCATTAACTCTTTCTGATATTGCATTACCAAATAGAGAAAATATACTAGCTGAAATTAGATTGAAAAATGGAGTATCACTACATCAAAATGAACAATATCAAGATGCAGCCATTGAACTTTCTACATTTTTAGGAGAACATAAAAGTGATATTCGTAAAGATGAAGCATTATTTTGGTTGGCTGAGTCTTATTTCAGATTAGATCTATTGAAAAATGCAGAAGAATTTTATAATCAATTGATTTCTGATTTTCCAAAGAGCAAAAGAGTTGAAGAAAGTATGTATGCATTAGCTTGGACTTATTTTAGGACAAGAGATTTTAATAAAAGCAATACTGCATTTTCTTCATTATTAAAGAAATATCCAGATTCACGGTTTGCAGCTGAAAGTTGGGCAAGAAAGGGTGATGGATTTTATATTCAAAAACAATTTAAAGAAGCATCTACAGCATATAAAGCTGCATATAAAGCCTTGCCTAATTCTGAAGAAGGACAATATTCTGCATATCAGTATGGACAAGCTTTATATAGATTAAATGATTTTGATGGGGCATTACAAGCTTTTAGGACATTTATACGATCTCATTCAAAATCATCTTTGGCACCTTCGGCATCATATTCATTAGGTTGGACACATTTTCAGCAAAAAAAATATTCTGAAGCTATCGAAGATTTTAAAGATTTGATTAGCTCTTATCCATCTAGTCCATTATGTGCAAGAGCCCATTATACTATTGGAGATGCTTATTATAATATGGAGCAATATGAAAAAGCTATTGCAGAATATTCAATTGTTAAAAATTCATATGCCCAATCACCATTAGCAGGCGAATCAGTTAAAAGTATCCAGTATTGCTTGGAATTTTTGGGAAGAAATCAAGAGGCAGATCAAATAGTAGATGAATTTGTAAAAGCGCATCCTGAGTCTGATGCAGCAAAAGATTTATTGATGAATAAAGGATTGAGTTTTTACAATAGACAAAATTTTCAAAGCGCGATTAGTGAATATGAATCGTTTCTGAAGACGAATAATGATAAAGAAAGGAATGCAGAAGCTTTGTTCTATTTAGGAAAAAGTTATGCTAGTTTGGGAGAATCTCCAAAAGCAGAATCTTCCTATAAAGATGTTTATGCATCATATCCTAAAAGTGAATTTGCTCCATTGGCTTTATTAGAAATTGGATTACTCAAGCAGAAATCTCAATTATTGAGGGATGCTGATACAGCATTTATCAAACTCATGGATGAATTTCCGAATAGTAATTCTGCAGCTCAAGCTGGATATGAAAGAGCCCAAATTGCTGTATCACTTACTGATACACTTAAGTCATTACGCTTATTTACAGAAATTGCTGATAAGTTTACAAACTCAGAATATGGCGATCAGTCAAGATATAAAATAGCAATGTATTATCGATCAAAAGGAATATTAGATAGTGCAAGAGTACATTTTGGAAAGCTAGTTGATAGGCTCGAAAATATTTCAATTGCAGCCGAAGCTCAATATAGAATTGGCGAATCATGGCTTAAACAAAAAGAAATAGGAAATGCAATAGAAGCTTTTAATCAAGTAAGACAAAAATTTAGCAATATTGAAGATTGGTTTACATTGTCATTACTTGGATTAGGTGAAAGCTATGAACAAGTTAAAAATATTGAAGCAGCAATAGAAGTATATCAAACACTATCTACACTGAGGGCAGACGATGATTTTGGCAAAGCAGCACAAGCTAAACTAAAGAAATATGGGAGGGCCCAATAATGAGATTATTCATAGTATGTATGATATTTCCTTTAGTTCTTTGTGCTCAACAACAAGGACAAAACAATGCTGTTCAACCTATTGATTTACAAGAATTTGTTATCACTGGCAAAGCTAGTGCAGAGATAAAAGGTGGCATAAAACAAAAGCCATTAAAACCTCAATCACTTAAACAAACAGAATTAGATTCAATAAATACGAATGAAAAAATACCAGCACCTTTATTGTCAGCATTAACTTTACCAAAGAGTACCTTTAAAAAAAATACCTCATTAGCCTCTGTTCAAGCTGAAATTGGACAATTTTATACTCCCAAAATTATTGGCTTATATACATTCGAAGAATTAGGATATTCGGTAGATGCATTAGGATATTATGAAGGAAGTAAAGGACATATTCAAAATGCAGATTATAGCAAATTAAAGCTAGCAATTAATGCAAGTTATGATGCTCCTAAAAAGTTCATTTTCTTTGGAGGTAGTAGAACCGAATCTTCTTTCTCTGCATTCAGAAATGGTTATTCCTTCTTTGGAATAGACACTGCTATAGATCGATCTATAATGGGTGTGAAAGCACATGCACATACAAAAGGTAATTTTCAGGAATATACCTATAGCACTGGTGCAGAGTGGAATTTGCTGCAATGTGAAACAAATGCGAAGCAAAGTAATGATTCTAGAATTATGGGGTTTTTAGATGTTTCAAGACCAATTGGAACTATGAATTATGGGGCTAAAGCATCTGTTGATTTACATTCTTTCCGTGAGAACTCATCTTATAATATGATCCAAATAGGTGGATATACTAAGTTTATATATGAGGATATTCAATCAGATATATCTGTAGATCTTCAATCTGCTACAAATTCACGTGATATTACTTTAGGTGGAGTATTAATTACATATAATGCTCAATATCAAATGTCTGATGATATAACCCTTTTTGGTTTTTTACAAAGCGGATTAATTGCAAATTCTTTTCAAGATATGGTGCAGAATAATCCATATATCATAGATTCTTCAGTAATATCATTTAGAAGAGATTTGATTCATGTTAAACCATCATTGATGTATCAGCCAACAGCCAAACTTAGCATACAAACTGCAATTGACTATAGAATCAGTTCAGAAATGCCTATTTATATCCCAAATTCATTAGAAAGAAATAATTATTCAGGTTATGCAGTAGAATATGTTGGTGCTAACATAGTAACTCTCTCATCTGAATTATTATGGAAACCCAATAATGCTATGTCATTTAGTGGTTTATTTGCATTTACTAGTAGTCAATTATCAGATTTTGATGGTGGAGTCCCATTATTACCCTCATTGAAGGCTGGAGCTAAATGGGATATGAAGTGGAATAATGATATTCACAGTATATTTTCTGCTGAGTATATTGGTGAAAGATCGATTGATAAACAGTCTACAATCTCATTACCAGCATATATCATGGTAAATCTGCAATGTAATTATGCTTTGCCATATAATATGCAAGGTTATATTCGATTAGATAATATATTAAATTCAAAAGTATATTTGTGGAATGGATTTCAGGAACGAGGCATTTTTATAGCTTTAGGCCTAAAATATTCCCTTTAATTAAACTGAATGGCGGCATATGAATGATGAAACAAACCCTAATACAAATCCCGATAATTTCGGAGGATTTGATGATTCGGATGGACAAACATTTTCCGGTTCTGGTTCATCTAAAAATTCATCAACAGGAAAAAGTTCTATGAATACCGAACAGAATCAAGATAAGCCATTTTCAGGTACAGTCAATTCTGAAAAAAAAGGTGGATTTATATCATACATTAATCCAGACACAAAGACAATGTCTTCAGATGAGCAAGGAAACAAAAGCTCTGGAAATAATTGGATTAAAGTAATAGCAGCAATTTTAGTGATTTCTGGGCTAATCTACTTTTTGATTCCGGATTCACCTAAAACTCAGCCTGATATTGTAATAGACACTACCGAACAAATCGAAAACAGTCAAGGTTCAAACCCTGATCCTGTAGAGATTGATTCTCAAGTAGTGATTCTTAGAAATACAATTATTCAGGATTCCATTGCCAGAGTTCAAGATTCAATAGCAAGAGCAGAGTTATCCGAAGGAAAACCTTTAGATAATAATTCTTCTGAATCTATGTCTGACAATAAACCTCCGATTGAAGAAAAAAGTCAAGAAAAACCTCAAACTCCAAAGGCTAAATCTGAAAAAGATAAAAAGAATAGGATCATTCTGAAAGATGCGAAAGTTGTTGATAAAAAAGATGATAAAGTAAAAAGTAATAGTAAAGCTGATATTATCAAACAAACCTTTTTAGATCCAGCAACACCGTTAAAAGAGAAAATTACCTCTAAAACTAATCCTAAGACTGAAGAAAAATTGAATCCCAAGTTAAAGGAGATAAATAAGCCAAATAAAGACTTAATAGTCAATAAAGACACTAAAAAGTCATCTGGAAAGGCTATTTATTCTGTACAAGTATATTCATCTCCAAGTAAAGATGATGCCAATGATGCATTGAAGAAATTAAAATCCAGAGGTCAATCAAGCGCTTATATAAGTACATATAAAAATAGAGGTAAAAATTGGTATAGAGTTCGTTTTGGTGGTTTTGAAAGCAGAGAATCTGCGCAATCTGCCGCAAAAAAAGCAGGTTATAATCAAGCATGGATAGATAGAATTGAATAAAAATATCCTATGAGTTATCATGCTAGAAATACAGAAAATAATGCACGTGTAAATTTTGTTTTTATATGGGACAAATTTACAGCGAGGGGCTTTGTATATGCATTTATTTGTATGATGCTTTTATTGATATTTTTTACCTACACTAAAGTAGTAATTGATCCAATCAAGATTGAACATACTTCGCATCCCATAATCCTGCTCAATTTTGGTGAAGGCGATGGCACTGGAAAAAGAAAAGGTAATTTAACCGCAGAGGGTGTTTCTTCATCAGGTAAAGCTCCATCAAATCCTTTAGAGGATGCTAGTAAAGATAAATCAGCATCATCAGCAAATGATCCATCTAAAAGTAATAGTTTAATTGCTAAAGATAAAGTGTCTGAGAGTAATAAAACTGATAAGGATAGTGTATCTGGTGGTGGAAAAACGATTGGGAATGGAGCTGGTACTGGCACAGGCCTTGGCGATAAGGGAATAGGCATAGGTAAAGGATTAGGATTAGGAGATATTGAATGGGGTGGTGGAGGAAATCGTACAGTATTAAGTAAAGTGTTACCTAAAAGTCCAAATAAACTAGATAGAAATGTTCAGTTAAAAGTGAAGTTTACTGTATTAGCCGATGGTACAGTTGCAAATATGAAACCAATGCAAAAAGGTGATCCAGTACTTGAGCAACAGTCTTTAAGCGCATTAAAGCGTTGGCGATTTAACAAGATTGCAGATGGCGTTGAAATGTCTGGAATAATAACATTTAGTTTTAAAATGGATTGAATGTAAAAATGGAACAGATATCAAGTACTTATAATTGGTTTTTATCTTTAGGAGCTTTTCCTTTACTTATCATAGCGATTATTATTATTGCCTTACTCTTCAAGTTAGCGCGCACATTCATTAAATTTGCATTCACCATTTGTGCACTCATAATTCTCATACTTGTTATCTTAAAATTAGTGAATAATCAATAATTCACTTACTCTATATAATCGGATTTTACCATGGCTCAAACAATTGGAATAATTGGAACAGGATATGTAGGACTAGTTACCGGAACTTGTTTTGCAGAAAGCGGAAATACAGTGATATGTGTTGATGTTAATGTAGATAAAGTAAATAAGCTTAAGCAGGGTATCATGCCAATTTATGAACCTGGTTTAGAACATTTATTAGAAAGAAATATAAATAATGGAAGATTGCATTTTACAAATGATCTTGAATATGCAACCAAATCTTGTGAGATTTTATTTCTTTGTTTACCAACTCCTCCAGGCGAAGATGGGTCTGCTGATTTAAATTATGTTCTGGATGCTGCTAAAGATATATCTGTTTTTATCAAATCCAATAATATTACAGAGCCTAGAATATTAGTAAATAAAAGTACTGTTCCAGTTGCTACTTCAGAAAGAGTAAAGGCTGTATGCCAACAATATGCACCAGGGTACACAATAGAAATTGTAAGTAATCCCGAATTTCTTAGGGAAGGTTTTGCAGTTGAAGATTTTATGAAACCCGATAGAGTAGTAGTGGGTACTAGTAATGCATATGCAGAAAAAGCAATGAGGGATTTATATGAACCATTTCTAAGAAGTGGTAATCCTATGTTAGTGATGGACGAAAAAAGTGCAGAGATAACAAAGTATGCAGCTAATTGCTTTTTAGCTATGAGAATCTCATTTATGAATGAATTGTCTGGTTATTGTGAAGCAATTGGTGCTGATATAGAAAATGTTAGAATTGGAATAGGTTCTGATAATAGAATTGGCAAAAGATTTTTATTTGCTGGTATTGGTTATGGTGGAAGTTGTTTCCCAAAAGATGTAAAAGCATTATTGTATTCTACAGATTCAGCAGGAACACCATTAGGAATTATACATGCAGTAGAAGCAGCTAATACATTCCAAACAGATCGATTTATTCTTAATATCATAAACCGTTTAGGAAATCTTAAAGGCGTAAAAATAGCAATATGGGGTTTAGCATTTAAGCCAAATACTGATGATGTAAGGGAAGCTCCTGCATATAGAATTATAGATTCCTTGCTAAAACAAGAAGCAAATATTCATGTTTATGATCCAGAAGCAATGCCTAACACAAAAGAAATTTATGCTGATACAATACATTATGGAGCAAATTCATATGATATTCTTAAGGATGCTTCAGTATTAATTATTGCAACTGAATGGAATGAGTTTAGAAAGCCAGACTTTGCTTTAATGAAACAATATATGGCGATGCCAATAATATTTGATGGAAGAAATGTTTATGAGCCAAATTCTATAGCAGATTTAGGATTTGAATATCATAGTATAGGAAGAAAAATAGTCGGATCTTTACAATAAGTACTGATTATTACACTTTTAGATGATTTATGTCCATTTTCTTTCTCATAGTAGCAGGACTATTTACAGTAAAAGCTTTACTTTTTATTGTTGCAGCTGCATTAGAGCGTGCTAAAGCAAGAAATAGACCATCCAATCAATCATTGCTTACAGTATCAGTAATTGTTCCTGCAAGAAATGAAGAAGATAATCTTGCATTATGTTTACATTCTCTTCTACAAAATACATATCACAATTATGAAATTATTGTTGTAAATGATAGATCATCTGATAGAACCGGGGAAATAGCAAATTCTTTTGCAACTCAATATCCACAAATAAAAGTCATCCATGCGGTGGAAGAAAGGGAAGGTAATCTGAAAGGAAAGCCTGGTGCTTTGCATCTGGGGATACAACATTCTCATAGTGATTTAATCATGATGACAGATGCTGATTGTACAGTTGCAGATACATGGATTGAATCAATCGCAAAACAGTTTAATAATCCTCATGTAGGTTTAGTTGCATCTTACACAGTTGTTCAAGGGAAATCATTTTTTGATCATATGCAAGACATGGAATGGTTAGTTAATCATACTCTAGCATGCATTGGTATTTCTTTAGATCAACCATTAGGTTGCTTTGGAAATAATTTATCAATTAGGCGTGATGTTTACAATCAGATTGGTGGCTATCCTGGAATTCCATTTTCTGTTACAGAAGATTTAACATTATTACAAACAGTGCATAAATCTGGATGGAAAATAATGTATCCATGCGATCACGATTGTGCAGTTGAAACAAAGCCATGCATAAATTGGTCTGACTTTATTAAGCAACTTCAACGTTGGGTAAAAGGTTCAAATGGCTTAGGTTGGAGAAGACATATTTTTGTCCTCTTTGCATGTATATTCTGGACTTTTTTAGCATTTGCATTATATCAACATGCGTGGAATGAGCTTATTATCATCTTAATAATTAGAATTATGGGAGACTATCTGTTAGTTATACCATCATTGGCAGCACTTAAAAGAATGAACAAGATAGCCTATGTATTTCCTGGGATGATCTTTATGATGATTATTGAAGCAATTATTCCATTTTTATTTCTAAAAAAATCAGTTATATGGAAAGGACAAAAATTCACCTAAAAAAGTATATACTCTTTTAGGTGATATTATTAATTCTTTTTATTCGTTAAAGCAGCCTTCACAAAATCTATGAATAGGGGATGTCCTTTTACAGCTCGAGATTTATATTCTGGGTGAAATTGAACCCCAACAAACCAAGGATGATTTTTTAATTCTATAATTTCAATCAATGTTGTATCAGGTGAAACACCACTTAATTTCATGCCATGTTGTTCTAATATTGTGCGATAAGCATTATTGAATTCATATCTGTGACGATGTCTTTCTTGAATTGATTCAGTACCATACGCTGCATATGCTAAAGTACCCTTTCTTATATTACATGGATAAGAACCTAAACGCATTGTTCCGCCTTTATCAGTAATATTCTTTTGCGAAGACATAAGATTAATTACCAAATTCTTGCCTTTTTTAAATTCCCCAGAATGCGCATCTTTCATACCAGCAACATTTCTAGCAAATTCGATTACTGCGCATTGCATTCCTAAACAAATACCAAAAAATGGAACAGAATGTTCTCTAGCAAATCTGATAGCTTCTATTTTACCTTCAATGCCTCTGTTTCCAAAACCTGGAGCAACAAGAATTCCGTCTAAGTCCTTTAAAGATTGCGAAGCATTACTTTTTTGAATTGTTTCTGAATCTATCCAAACAACGTCAACTTTGGTATTATTTATTGCGCCAGCATGTATAAATGCCTCAAGTATACTTTTATACGAATCTTTCACTTGATTGTATTTGCCAACTAAACCAATTTTGACAGAAAACTTAGGATTTTTAATACGAGCAACAAATTTGTTCCAAGTATCTAAATCTAGTTTTCCTACTGGCATACCAAATTTACGTAGAACAATTTGATCTAGATTATTTTTAGCAAGGCTTGTAGGAACTTCATAGATTGTTTCTGCATCCATAACCTCAATAACTGAATCTTCTTCTACATTGCAGAATAATGCAATTTTTGAAGTGACCTCTTTATTTAATGGAAATTCAGTTCTGCATAATAAAATATCTGGTCTTATACCCATCTCCATCAACATTTTAGCTGAATGTTGTGTCGGCTTTGTTTTTAACTCACCAGCTGACTTAATATATGGAACATAGGTAAGATGAATATTCAATGTATTCTTAGGTCCTCTTTCTAGGCAAATTTGTCTGACGGTTTCCATAAAAGGTAATGACTCAATATCGCCAACAGTGCCCCCAATTTCTATGATTACAATATCATATTGCTTATCGTAAATTGTCATACGACGTTTGATTTCATCAGTTATATGAGGAATTACTTGAACTGTTTTGCCCAAATAACTACCTTCTCTTTCTTTTTGAATAACTTCAAAGTACACTTGCCCAGAAGACACGCTATTATAACGTGTTCCTGATACATCTAAATATCGTTCATAATGACCTAAATCCAAATCACATTCTGCACCATCATCAGTTACATATACTTCACCATGTTGTTGTGGACTCATTGTTCCTGGGTCAACATTTATATATGGATCGAATTTCATTATAGTTACTGATAATCCTCTTTGTTTTAATAATAAACCTAAAGAGGCAGAAGCAATTCCTTTTCCTAGAGAGGAAAGTACACCACCAGAAATGAATATAAATTTAGTTTTTTTAACAGCCATGATAATTTGATGTTTTTTTTTGTAAAAATGTACTTTCTGAATTGGTTGCTTATAAAAAGAGAAAGAGACGCGAAGTCAATGTGATTTCGCGTCTCCCTATAATGTTCGCGAGATATATTACATATGGCTTA
The DNA here is from genome assembly GCA_023259575.1 of Candidatus Kapaibacterium sp. Classification (GTDB taxonomy): domain Bacteria; phylum Bacteroidota; class Ignavibacteria; order Kapaibacteriales; family UBA961; genus UBA961. Next base: position 17,123 of record JALRHN010000011.1, read on the forward strand.
TAACGGCATCACCGAATTCTGAACATTTGACTTCTGTAGCACCTTCCATCAAACGTGCAAAATCATATGTTACAGTTTTTGCAGTAATAGCACCATTCATACCTTTGATAATAAGATCAGCTGCTTCATTCCATCCTAAATATCTAAACATCATTTCACCAGATAGAATTACTGAGCCCGGATTTACTTTGTCTAATCCTGCATATTTAGGAGCTGTACCATGGGTTGCCTCAAAAATAGCATAACCATTATCATAATTGATATTGGCACCAGGTGCAATTCCAATACCACCAACTTGCGCAGCTAAAGCATCACTTATATAGTCGCCATTTAAGTTCATTGTAGCAATTACTTCGTATTCTTCTGGTCTAGTTAAGATTTGCTGTAAAAAAGCATCTGCAATTGAATCTTTAACAAGAATTTTATCGCCTGGTTTTCCTCCACAATCATCCCAACCAACAGCTACATCACTAAATTCTTCGCGAACTAATTCATAACCCCAATCACGAAATGCACCAGATGTGGATTTCATGATATTGCCTTTATGAACTAAAGTAACACTTCTTTTACCTTGACTTAAGGCGTATTTCATAGCAGCTCTTATCAATCGTTTAGATCCTGGAGCAGAAACTGGTTTGATTCCTAATCCAACTAAATCAGGAGCTTCATTAGCAAATCGAATTTTATTATAAAAAGCGGGGAATTCTGTATGTAAGAAATCGAGCATCTTTTTTGCATCTGGACTACCAGCTTTGAATTCTATACCCGCATAAATATCTTCTGTGTTTTCTCTAAAAATAACCATATCCACTTTTTCTGGATGCTTAACTGGAGAAGGTACACCTTGAAAATATCTTACTGGTCTTAAGCATACATATAAGTCCATCAATTGGCGTAATGCCACATTTATAGAACGTATGCCACCTCCTACTGGAGTTGTTAAAGGCCCTTTAATACCTACAATATACTCACGTAAAGCTGTTAATGTATCCTCTGGTAACCATGTATTTTCACCATACACTTCATTGGATTTTTCACCAGCAAATACTTCAAACCATTCTATAGATTTTGTTCCACCATATGCCTTTGCAACAGCTGCATCTAATACTTTTACAGAAGCTGCCCAAATATCAGGGCCTGTTCCATCCCCTTCAATAAAAGGAATAATAGGATTATTAGGTACAATTAAACTGCCATCGGCACCAACTGTTATATTCTGACCTTTTGTAGGTGGAATTAATTTTACATAGCTCATAAGTAGATCCAATCGCAGGTAAAAAATCTTTTCACAAAATTAGAGATTTAACATGAATTTTACGCTGTTACTTTCTGTAAAAATCAAAAATATATATTAGTGTATAGGCGTTTCAATTTGAATTTGAACCGTTCTTGAATAACTTCTCCCTTGTGGAGAATCATTATCATATAAAAGTATATTACTACCCATTGGTATAATTTCAGTTCTTGAATCAGGAATTTCTAACTTTTTTTGCACTTCTAGACATCTTTTTCTAGCTAATTCTTGATTATACAGTTTCTCACCTGTTATATCAGCATAACCTGTTATTATCACTTTTGAAAGAGGCTTAATAAATGATTTAATATTATTAACAATATCTACATTGTTTTTATCTAGTTCAGCACTATTATGATCAAATAGCAGTAAGGAAAACCTATCTATTTTCTTATCATCTTTAAATTCTTCTCTTTTCTTTTTTATAGTAAGTTGTTGTAAAGTAATATCTTTTTCAATGGTTTGCTCATTACCGTTTGTATCTATAGCATGAAGTTTTACTTTAATCGGTTCCTCGGTTACAATTGACTTATTTACTGGTATATCCCATATATAAGGTTGATTTGGGATTTTACCTGTACCTTTATACTTTTGAAATACAGTGCCATTCTGCTCTATAGATATATCCCACGATGCTAATGATTCAGAAGATGTTTCTGTTGGATTAATCTCCAATGAAGGAGGATTTGCAGACATCTCAATAGTTTGTTTAATTATTGGCTTTATTAGGGATGATGAATTTGATTCAATTTCTACTCTACTATTTTCAGCTTGTCCTAATGGATTTGTATTGCTTGAAGGCTTTTTAGGTAAATTTCCACTTACTTTATTAAGTCGAGAATTAGGTATTGACCATGTATTATGTAAATAATTTGCAACTTCATTTGCTCTTTTTTCACTCATTCCTTCAAGTGCATCTTTACCCGATGCATTATTATTGCCAATAATCAATATAGATCCTTTTTCAGATTGCATTCTAAATCCAATAATATTTAACATGTCTTTGTAAATATCAAGTGTTGATGAGGAAACTTTATTCTCACTAAACATTTTGGATTCATTACTATTTATTAGGTGTTGAGCTGTTGAAGATAATACAAATTCACCTTCATTAAAAAACACATAGGGAAGTAAAGGAAAAGTCTCAGTTGTTTCAATTTCTTCTATCTGAATAGTTGGGTCTTTAGTACGATTACCTTTTTTATCTATTCCAGAGGTTTGCAAAGATAATGAAAGTACCTTCTTAGCTTTGATGATGGGAATTTCTTTGATATATGATTCCGAAATAAATGTAGTCTGGACTATGGTATTATCTATAACTTTTTCCTTTATTTCTGTGGATTTATGATCTATTCTATGTTGAATATTGGAAATACCTGATATCTGATTAGTGATAGTATCTCTTTGATAAATAGTGTCCTTAATGTAAAGTTTTTCTTTAGTAGGTAAAACACCATGTTTGAAAGATAGGCCCATTTGTAGAGTATTGACTTTCCAATCTAATGTACTTAAAGATGTAAATGGCAGATGATACGATAAATAAGGAGAAATAAACATATAATTAGATACTGGTATATCATAACTTATACCAATATCTCCACTTAATAGAATCTGAGAATATTCAGGAATTGTTCCATTTGCTTGATTTCGTATTCTTTTTCCATCTAAAAATGTAGCATTTGATGGACTGATGAGTGTTTCTTTTTGATCAAATTCAGCATTCACTGCATAATAAGCACCAAGCGAAGCAGATAAGAATAGAGAATTACTAATCTGATACATTAGTGAAGGCTGAATATGTATTTGTAATAAGTTAGCAACAATTGAATGTTCTACCGTAATTGGAGCACCTATTGTATCAAATGGAGCATTGGGATTTCTAATAAATTGAAATCCAATATTTTCATTAGAAAATAAAGTGCCACTGGGATTATGAATACCTAATCTAAGGCCTGCATATAATGAATTATTAAGTGGAATTTGCAGAAGACCACCCATAGCATAACCTAAACCAGTTCCATTTTCAAATTGTAAGCAACAATTTGGATAGCCTTGTAATTCTCTAAAATTAGCATTAAAAGTATTAATGTTCACAGCAGCATATGCACCCCAATACCACACGGGTTTATCTTGAGCATCAACACTATGATATTGTACTAAAGCCAATAGTAAGATTATTGTTGAAATATGTTTCATGTGCAATGATCTATAAATGTTTAATGTAAAACAGCATAATCTTCATAATCTGAAACTAATTTTCTGTAATCATCATTAATCCTTTCGGGAAGATTAGTGATCGGATTAATATTAACAAGAACACCAGTTGCTTGTACTAATAATTGATTATCTGGACAGGATAGAATGATTTGATCAAAGATAATGGAAGAATTTCGGATTTCTGAAACTCTTGTCAAGAGTATGTAAGATTGATCAAACTGTGCAGGGGAAACATAATTAACTTCATTTTTAGCCACAACAAATCTGTCTTTGGTTATGAAAGTTTCGGAGTCAATAGATATTCCAATAGACCTAAAATATTCTATTCTAGATTCTTCCAGCCAATAAATATATATGGCATTATGAACAATGTTTTGTCTATCAACTTCAAAGCTTTTTACTTTCCCAGTGATACGATGTTTATATCTAGTACTATCAATAATATGTTTTTGATATTGGATTTGTTTCATAATGAAGTAAGCTGTCTTTTATAAAGCATTAATGGGCTAATACTTGTAAAGCTTCTACAGCGATATGTGCTGCTTGTATAGTTTGTTCTGTAGAAACTTGAAAATGAAATACTGCTCTTACACAATTGGAGCGTCCCATAGATATAATAAGATGTCTTTTCTTGCATTCATCAATAAAATCTAATGGTTTAATTCCTTGTAAACATTCAATAATTACAATATTCGTATCAACTTTATGATTGCTATTAGCAATCGTACATAATCCTGAACTTGCAATCATTTCTGCAAAAAGTCTTGCATTATTGTGATCATTATTTAGCAGTTTTCTATGGTTTTGTAAAGCATATAAACCTCCAGCTGCAAGGATGCCAGATTGCCTCATACCACCGCCTAAAATTTTGCGCCATTTTCTTGCTAATTCTATGTGCTTTTTATTTCCTAATAATACAGATCCAGCTGGAGCACCTAGTCCTTTAGAGAGGCACACAGATAAAGTATCAAAATTCTTAGCATATTCATGCGGGGAAACATCTGTTTCTGCACATGCATTCCAAATGCGGGCTCCATCACAATGAAAATTAATCTCTTTTTCTTTTAACATTTCTGAGACAGTTTGAAGATACTCAATTGATAAAACTGTGCCTCCATGACGATTATGCGTTTGTTCTAAGCACACTAAACTAGTAGTAGGAAAATAATAGTCTGGTGGTCGAATTGCTTCTGATATAGATTCCAAGGGGATTTCACCATATTGCGAAGGAACACAATACATTTGAACTCCTGATATGATTGAAGGAGCAGATGTTTCATAGTGAAATAAGTGAGATTGACTTTCAACAATAATTTCATCACCTTTTTTTGTATGAATAGCCAAAGCTATTTGATTACTCATAACCCCTGTTGGAACAAATAAGGCAGCTTCTTTTTGGAATAAATCTGCAATATATTCTTGCAAATGATTAATTGTTGGGTCTTCACCATAAATATCATCACCTACATCGGCTTGAGCCATGCATATTCGCATTCCTTCGGTAGGTTTAGTAACTGTATCGCTACGTAGATCAATAATAACTTGCATTTATCTATCATCCTGCGCTTTTTGATAAATGCTATTATTTGCTGGGTCTAATATGCCTAAATTGGTAAACAGCTCGGGATCATCATACCCTTTAAAGATATCTGCTATCTCCATAAATTTTGCATTAAAAAAATAATCCATTAAAGTGCTTCTCATGGTTACTTTTTTTTGTTTAAACACTTTCATAGAAGTAAGAATATCTGCCATTATTTTTTTTCCAGAAACTTTGTCTTTTTCTATGGATTCGAGTCCATCCACATGATAA
>JALRHN010000120.1 GCA_023259575.1 Candidatus Kapaibacterium sp.
ATAGAATAAAATCCTTCAGGTACTTCTTCTTTGATTTTTCTATATAAGCCTTTATGTTCATAAAAGACTACAGGATTATTATCTAGTATCGATGCTGTTAATAGTCCTTTGGCATCTGCTGGAGAAGATGGACATACAACTTTGATTCCTGTTGCTTGCACAAACCATGCCTCTGAATTTCTAGAATGAAATGGATTAGCTCCCACTCCGCCTCCTGAAGGCCCCCTAACAACTAAGGGAACTCCCATTCCCCAGCGATAAGCAGTTGTTCCAGCAACATTTACTAATTGATTAAAACCACAGGTAATAAAATCCATAAACTGCATTTCTACAATGGGACGCATGCCATTAATAGCTGCGCCTATTGCTGCACCAATGATAGCTGCTTCAGAAATAGGAGCATCTATTATTCTTTTAGGGCCAAATTCATCTAAAAAACCTTTTGTTAGCTTAAAGGCCCCTCCATATGTTCCAATATCTTCTCCAATCATAAAAACTGATTCGTCTGTACGCATTTGTATCTTTAATGCATCTGCAATTGCTTCTAGAAATGTTAATTGTGCCATACTTTATATAAAAATGTAAATAACTTAATTATCAATGGCTTATAGTGATATTATTTGCCATAGCATGTGCTTTATCTCTTAGCTGTTGAATATCGGATTCTGGTGTGTTCCAGGCTAAGGCTACACCCATTCTTCGGAAAGTTCTTGTGATTGGTTTACCAAAAATTCTAATATCTGTATTATGATCTTCAAGAGCTTTTTCTAGTCCAAAATACTGTGGAGCTACATTTTCATTTCCATAATATAAAATTACAGAACTTGCAGCAGCTCTTTCTAATGTGATAGATGGAATTGGTAATCCTAATACTGCTCTACAATGGAGTTCAAATTCAGAAAAATTCTGAGTACCAGCTAAAGTAACCATACCTGTATCATGTGGTCTAGGGCTTAGTTCAGAAAAATAGACTTCATTTCCTTTGATAAAAAACTCTACGCCCCATAAACCTGCACCTTTTAAAGCGGAAGTTACTTTATCAGCGATTTCTTGGGCTTTTTTAAGTACTTCCACATTCATTGCACAAGGTTGCCAACTTTCTTGATAGTCGCCGCGTTCTTGTCTATGGCCAATTGGTGGGCAAAATAGGGTAGGACCATTCTTTTGAGTAACTGTTAATAATGTAATTTCATAGTAAAAGGAATAAACTCTTCTATAATTACTTCTGTATAATCACCCCGGCCACCAGTTGTTGCATATTGCCAACAAGTAGGGATATCTTCTTTTTTTCTAATGATGGATTGTCCTTTTCCAGATGAAGACATTAATGGTTTAATGATGCAAGGAAATCCTAATATGTGGGCGGCTTCTTCTACTTGATCTATTGATATTGCATATCTAAATCCAGCAGTTTTTACCCCTAATTCTAATGCGGCTAAATCTCTAATAGATTTTCTATTCATTGTAAAATTAGCTGCTTTGGCACTGGGCACAACTTGAATACCTTGAGATTCGTAGTCATAGAATCGTTCAGTTCTAATTGCTTCAATTTCAGGAACAATAATATCAGGAGAATGCTTCTTCACAATAGAATCTAATGCATTACCATCTAACATAGATATAATTTCATATGTATCAGCAACTTGCATTCCTGGGGCATTCTCATAAGAATCTACAGCTATTACATAATTACCTAAGCGTTTAGCACTTATAATGAATTCTTTACCTAATTCACCAGAGCCAAGAACCATGATTTTTTTAATTGACATCACATTTCAACAATAAAAGGAGTAAAAGTTTAAACTAGTCAATAAATACATTTTTAAATGCTTCTTCAGCAGGAGGAAATGGTTTATCAATAACTGCATCTATCGAAGATCGAATTTCTTCAATGATTTGTTTTCTTATACTAAGTAGTTCCTGTTCGGTACATACATGAGTAGCTACTAATTTTGCAGAATATGTATCAACTGGATCTTTACTCTGCCAATATGCAAGTAGTTCTTTTGGTACATAACTAAAGTCATCATGCTCAGCATGACCTCTCATTCTCATTGTAATTGTTTCAATAATAGATGGACCTTGTCCTTGTTCTGCTCTTTCCAATGCTGCCTTACATGTATCAAATACTAATTCTGGATTGGTACCATCTATAGTTATGCCATAACATCCATAGCCTAATGCTCTGTCAGACAAATTCTTACAGGCAAATTCAATATGATTAGGTGATGAATAAGCATATTGATTATTCTCTATAATAAGTATCAATGGTAATTTTTGCACAGATGCAAAATTAAGTGCTTCATGAAATTCACCTGTTTGTGAGCCTCCATCACCGATATATGTCATTGCAGCAGAATACTCACCTTTTAATCTTGATGCTAGTGTAAAGCCTGCAGCTACAGGAATCATAGCGCCTAAATGAGAAATATTTCCATAAATCCTTCTTGAAACATCTGCATAATGTCCGGTTCCATCGGTACCACGCATCAGACTTCCTTCTTTGGCAAGAAAAGTGAGCATAAGGTTTTCCAATGTTTGGCCCATTACAAAGTGTCCGCCAATATTACGATGCATAGGAAACAATACATCATTTGGACCTAATGCATATGCAGATCCTACAGAAACAGCCTCATTACCCGTTTGTGAGTACACACCCCCAAAAGCTCTTCCTTGTCTATTTAATCGTTGCATCGCCAAATCAAATTCTCTGGCATAAAGCATATTCTTTATTATATCTACTCTTTGAGAATCTGATAATGATGTTGAAGTATATTCTTGAAACCGTGTAGGTGTATCTTCTGATTTTTTTATAGTTTTCTTAGCCATGAGCTATATATTATTTGTGATTATGTAATTGAATTGTCAATCCAGTATTCATGGATTCTTCAGCAGCAAATGTTGCTTGCGTTATCGCATAAATTTCTTGAAATGAAATTGGCATTGAAGTACCATTCTTGACTGCTAAAATAGTAGCTTCTACTTCTTGTTTATGGCCTTTTTTGCCATTATATGATACTGTCTTTGATTTTTTTCCAGATCCAAATACCACAGAGGAAAAATTATTCATGATTGCTGTTTTACCTTCGCAAAACACTTCGCAGTATTCTTTGTCTATTGAACTATCACCATTTGCTAAGTATAAAAGTGTACCAATACTACCATCAGCAAAAGTAATAACAATATGAGAACAATCATGATGTCCAATAGACCTGTTGGCACTGGGTAATTGCACTGCATGAACACTTATAGGTAAAGATCCAGTTAAAAATACCATGCAATCGATAAAATGACATCCCTCACCGATAATTCGTCCACCTTGTAATGGATCTTGAATCCAGCTGCTTAAAGGAATAGAACCTGCATTAACTCGATACATCATAGACATAGGAGCAGATCTTTTTTCGAAAAATTTCTTAATATCTACAAAAGGTGCCGAAAAACGTCTATTGAAACCAACCATAACTCTACCATTTGTATCTGCTATCACTTTTGATATTTCAGCAAGTTCATCAGGATGAACACATAATGGTTTTTCTACAAAAACAGGTTTACCTTGTTTCAAAGAAGAGAGTACATAATGAGCATGTGTATCATGTCTGGTAGCACAAAAAACAATATCAGTATCAGGTAATTCAATGATATCTTTTGATGAAGTACTGGAAATTCCAAAACCATATTGATTTGCAACAGATAATGCATTTGCAGGACTAGAAGTAGATACTCCAGCAAAATGAACTTTCAATGAAGCCAAAGGAGGCAATAATTGAGCTTGAGCAAAACTTCCTGCACCAATAAATCCAATGCCTATTTGTTGTTTTGATGATGGCTTAAAGTGCTTGGTTGAAACCGAATGAATTGGAGTATGTTCAGATTGAGAATAATGAAGTATAATCCCTAGATAAGGCTCTTTTTTTGCTCCAGTAATTAAATCATAAGCATCTAATGCCTTATCAATGTCAAAATGATGCGTTGTTAATGGTTTTATTGCTAATTGTCCAGATGAAATAAGATCAATAAATGCACTCATATTTCTGTTTTCTGTCCACCGTACATAACCAACAGGATAATCTATACCATGTTCTTCATAGAGAGGATCATAACGTCCAGGACCATAGCTACAAGAAATGCGTAATTCTAATTCTTTTTCATAAAAAGGGGAGCGAGGTATATTCATTGGAACAGCTCCAACGATGACAATTGGGCTTTTTTTTCTAGAAATTTCTAAAGCTAATTGTATGGGCTCTTCAGATTGCGTACTTGCTGTAATAATAACTGCATCTGTTCCTACATTTCGAGTAAAAGACATTATACTAGAAATATGTTCCTTAGAACTAGGCAATACAAGATCACAACCAAGTTCAGAAGCTATATGCAACATACTAGGATTAATATCCATCCCAATTACTTTACAGCCAGAGGCTTTTAATAATTGAATAGTTAATTGTCCTAGAAGGCCTAAACCTATTACTGCAACTGTTTCACCCAAATTACAATGTGCTTGCCTAACTCCTTGTAAAGCAATAGCGCCTAAGGTAGTATATGCCGCTTCATCAAAGCTTACATTATCTGGTAAATGTACCGCTAAATTTTTAGGAACACTGATAAATTCTGCGTGATGTGCATATTGAGCCCCAGCACATGCAACCCTATCTCCAGGAGAAAACTCTTCACATCTTGATTCAATAACAATTCCAGCTGCACTATAACCAAGTGTTTTATACGATTCTAATTTAGATTGAATACGGCCTAAAGTAGAAATGAGACCTTCTTTTTTTACTGTATCAAGAACTTGTTTAACTTGATCTGGTTGTTTTCTTGCCCTTTCTAAAAGAGAAGATTGGCCACCAACAACAGATGTTTTTTCTGTTCCAGCACTAATTAAAGAAGCAAAAGTTTTTACTAATATCCCACCGGGTTTACATGTAGGTGCAGGAACATCTGCAATAGACATCTCACCATTTTTTTGATATTGAACAACTTGAAGCATGGATTAATACTGGTTCTGTGTAAAATGTTATAAACAAAAATAGACAATTAGTTTCTACAGATGAAAAGGTATTGTATATATCAACTTGCATAAGAAAAAAAAGGACTTCTATATCAAAGAAGTCCTTCGTGAATTATCTAACTATCAATACCTTTTTTGCCGTTCGATAGATTCCCGCTTCTAAAACATAATAATACACACCAGGTGAAAATTCTTCTGCATCTAACTGATATGTAAAATTACCACCAGCAATAGGAGAAATTGAAGAAGCCAAAACTTTGATCAATTTACCATCAGAAGAATATAATGTTAAGGTATATGGTGTTGTTTCTGGGAATGAATAAGCAATAGATGCTTTGCTAGAAACAGGATTAGGTGAAATATTTGATAATGTTGGTAAAATGGTTGTATACTTCATTGTAGAAATCAAACATTCACCAGTAATAATGCAAGAACTTGTCCCTTGAAGTGGCATCACTTCCATAAAAGGTAAAGAATCTGTTGTAACAGACGTTACAAAAATATGCATGATAGTACTTATTGAATCAGGGACAGTAATGACAAATCTTGCATTAGCAAATACACCTTTTTTCAGTGAATCCGCTTTAGACATAAACAAATCTAATGTCCCAGGAAAACTTCCATATACGATTGACGGATATATTGTAGATGATGCATCTATGAATTTTAATGCTCTAGCATTGTATTTTAACGTTGCATTCATAGACACAGATTTTAAGAAGTGGGTTATTCCTTTATAATTAACAGACATATCTTCTTCCATCATCAATGGAATTGAAATTGTGTCATTTAAGGTACCTTTTATCGTATCAGGTATTGATAGTGTATTACCGATACTAAATGCAATTGGAATTTCTGGGGCATAACCAAGGCCCTGAACAATCGAAGAATCTATTATTGCGCATGGATACGTAGTTTGAACAGTTACAGATGTGTACATATTTTGTTTTGAAGTAGGACAATATCTAAGAGTATAGATCAAAGTATCGCCAACTGCTAATAAAGAATCTTTCGAAGGGACCGAGCTTATATATTGAACATCTTTATTCAGATTTATAAGCTTATCTGCTTTTACAGGCATATCACCAATATTCTTAACCATAAAAGTTCTATCAGTACAATCTAAGATTCGTACACTATCAAAATTGACAGGATTGAGAATTGATATTTCTGGTTGTAATACTTTTACGGTTGCATTATCTGGTTCGGCATAAATTCTGTATAAAATAATTTTTTCT
>JALRHN010000121.1 GCA_023259575.1 Candidatus Kapaibacterium sp.
TAAGTTAGGCCACGGTGAATTAACGCAATGTTATGAAATGGATGAATTATATACATGGCTTTTATCGCATAAAAAAGAAAATGGAGTCAGCAGATTTGTTCCACCAACTACATTAATTACAGAAAATAAATTTTATAAAATCAAAAAAAAGGCTGTCCTACAAAAGATAGAACAGCCCAATGATCAAAGTAAAAATTAATCTTTATCCTTTTCGAATAGCCTTATAAACATTTTGCGCATCACCTCTTCTTAATTGATACCCCATCATAAAAGGAAGAGGTTTTTTTATGCTTTCTGGATGAACATAAGCACTATCTAATTTTGCACTATATCTTCCAGCAAATAGATTTATAGGCCTGCTATATCTTCCATAAAACACAAAATTCCATTGCTTCTGATCAAAATATTCAAAAGGAACACCTGTATCATCTTGAAGTATAGAATGTGTTTTCTTTAAAACAAAATCTCTAATACCAGAAAAGCCTGCATTATGCATCAAATAACTTGCACTTTTAACATATGTATTAAATCCCTTTAAAGAACTTAAATAGGATAGGAGAGGGGAATTCTTGAGAAATCCAATTTTACCTGCATAGGCTGCATTTCCTAAATTGGCATAGATATAAGTGAGCCTTTGTATTGTCTGAGAAGAACCTGTCTTGAAATACATATCATGTATATCTTGTGCAGGAATAGAAAAAGTATCTTTTGCAATCTCATTTATAGATCCATCAGCATGTAAATATCTTTTTCCATAACCAATTAAAGTATGATCTGTTTCGGCTAAAAACAATGCAATTAATGGTAATGCACCATCTATGTTTTCTTTTGTAATGTATTTTCTCATTCTATCTGTAATAAAATAACTCAAGTTTGTAACTTCTTGAATTGTTCTTTGAACAGATAATAAATAATCTGGAACACCTGTTGTATCAGTTGAAGAGAATTTCCTAAAGCTTCCTGGTGGTTCAAATGCTATAAAGATATATTGTTTATAATTGGGGAATAATGTAACTGCATGCAGTGCATCCGGACCAGAAAATGGATATAATAAAGTACCCTCTCCAATTTTATCAGAAGCTAATTCCATTTGTGAAAACGTCTGCATCTGAGATAATCTTTTAGTTTTCACTCTTTTAAAAACATCATTCATACGCTTAGCGTGAGCAGCATAAAATCCATTGTTTTTTATGGGCTTTAATCTATCAGAAGAATGTGATAATCCCCCAATAAAACTAGCATATTCTTGAATACTCGTATCAATAGAAATGGGTACTTCAAAACCTTCTATTGATTGTACTATAGGTTTAGCTTTAGACTTTGGAATAGATTTTTTTATTGTAGGCTTAATAGGCTGCTGCGCCTGAGCTTCAGAAAACTGTTTATCCGATTGATTACAACCAATAGAGAAAAAAATACATAGTAAAAGTAGAAAACGAATTGTCATGTAATTAACCCATTAATGATTCATAATTATCAATAAATACAATGCTAATATGTATGTGTGTTTACCCTTTTTCTGAAAAAATATCAGAAATATGTCCACAATCTAACATTTTTAAACATTTATTGATTAATCAATAATCAGACCAATTCAATTTCATATCATTAGTGGTTTATTGTGAAATTCATTTATATGTTATTTATTCAATACTATTCGTCCAGAAGTAGCAGGACCATATTTACTTTTTACAGTATAAGAATATGTTCCACTTGGAAGTACATTACCCATAGCGTCTTTACCATCCCACTGAACTGCAAATGAACCTGGTTGAATCATCGCATCATGAGCGAGTTCACGAATCAATACACCTTTTTCATCAATGATAGAAATGGACAGAATATCTGCTTTGTCTAGATTGAATTGAATTGTAGAGTGTTCTGAAAAGGGATTTGGAAATACTTTTTCATCAGCATAAGCAGTGTTGTAAATCATTGGTACAGAAGTAGTAAGGGTATCATAACAATTTTTCAAGGCTATAGTATATGTAGAAGAAACATCCCTGTTTTTACGACTAGTACTTTCATTTTTTGGGAGATAAGTTCTTACATATTCTACTTGAACTCTTTCTGGAGAAACATTAACTCTTAAATGTCCTGAATTAGGTAAAATCTCTCCTGCAAAATATCCATAATCATCAGCATAATTCACGCTTGAAAAATTTGGATGGCTAGGTTGAGGAGTTTCTTGATAGATTAAACAATCTTTTTCTTGCTTGCAAAAGAAATGGTCATGCCCATGAAAAAACACATGGACTTTATGCTCTTTAAAAAGGTCTTTGATAGGTTTATACCAACCTGGACGATTTTTTTCAAAACCTCTGGTGCCATCTAGATTATTTCCACCCCATTCATATAAATCCGCATATTCAATGCCCCCTCTTCCTTCTGGGCTTCCCCCAACTAATTGATGTGCAAATACAAAAGTATAAGTAGATGTATTCTGTTCTAAAGTTCTTTTAAGCCAATCATATTGATTCTTACCGAGTGTCCATCTCCAGCCATTTAAGGAATCCGGCTTTGTTGTTGTATACCAATAAGGATCTAGAATAATAAATTTTGCATCTCCCCATGAAAACTCATAATAGTTCTCTCTTAATCCTATACTTGCATGATTTGTTGTATCACCAGTATAGAACGTATTTGGTATAGGATTTAAGAAATATTTTTTACGTTCATTAGTTGCCCAAATTGGAAAAGAATTAAGATTATTATTTTTAATATTCCATTGGGCTTCGCCTTCATGATTACCTAAAGCTATAAACAAAGGTACAGAATGACAATTCATTTCATAATATTTTCTAAGTAGATTACATCGATAGACAATAGTATCAAAAGGAACTTGCTTAGATGTATTTGTTAATTTGTCTGTCATTAAAATATCGCCAAGATCTATCATAAAATCGGGCTTATCCAATAACTGATTTTGAAGACATAGTGCATAGATATTAGTATCACTCTGAACATCTAAATGTGGATCAGCCTGAACTACAAAAGTGAAAGAAGTACCTGCAGGTTTTTGAGTTTTAAATGAATATTCAGGTCTTGTTTTGACAGAATTTGTGTCTTTTGGATTTCTATATTGGATGAAATACTTATACTCTTTGTTTGGAGATAAGCCATCAATTACAATATCTGTTGGTTCATTTGCAGGAAAAAGTATCCAATTAGTAGTACTAGGTTTATCTTGTCCAGAATACCAATTAGCTCTTATCTCTGTTGTACTGTCAAACATCATATTTATTGTTATGCTATGATCTGTTGGTCTTCCAAGAAGTTCGGTTCTTAGTACAGTTTGAGCGGATATAGAACATTGAGCTATAATGAAAATAATAAGGTTCAGAACTATGATCTTCATGATTATACTTTTTAATGATGAATAATTACTTGTTGCACATATGTTTGATTATCTACATGATATTGAAGGATATATGAACCTTGTGATAAGTATTCAACATTAATAGATGTTTCAGTTCCCTTATAAACTATTTGTCCTAAAGAATTTGTTAGAACAGCTGAAAATGCTGAAAGATTAGTTTTAGGAATATCAATAGAAAGAATTTTATCAGCTGGATTAGGATATGCTGATGCATTATTAAATGAATCATGTGTTTCAATCTTATTTGTAGCACTACCTACAGTATAACTAAATGCTACAGATCGATTTTTATTTTGTCCCATGGTGTCTGCTGGTAAATATGCTAAAACATAATCAACTTTTACGCCTTCAGGACTTACCTTTACTCTTAAATGTCCTGTACCGGCTAGAGTATCAGAAAGATAGGCATCAGCATTTGCAAGTTTTCCAATTTCATAGGTAGAATCTGCTGCCATTGGGCATGCTTGATATGTAATTCCATCTAATTGTTCATGAGCAAATACATGATCATGACCTTGAAAAAAGATATTAACTTTATTATCTACAAATAATTTATGTATTGGTTTACCCCAACCAGGCCTATTCTTATCGAATGTATAGCCTCCCTTTTGTTCTGAACCACCCCATTCAAATAATGGAGCATTTGTAATGCCACCTCTACCTTGTCCTCTAATATGATGAGCAAACACAAATTTATATTTAGATGTACTATTTTCTAATGTTTTTCTAAGCCAATCATATTGAGGTTTTCCTAAAGACCAATCCCAATTTTTTGGTTTATCAGAAGAATCACATTGATCACGATAAACATCTAACACTACAAATAATGCATCACCCCATGTCCATGCATAATAATTCTCAGGATTTCCAACACCATAAGGTTCATTATCAGTATTGCCTGTGTAAAAACTATTAGGATATGGATTAGGAAAATAGAATTTTCTCCACAATGTACCCCAAACGGTTAGATTCTTTCCCGGATTCTTAAGCATATAATAATCAGTTTCACCTTCATGATTTCCCAAGCAAAAATAAAACGGGATCGAATGTGTAATTTTTCCTAGATAAGGTCTATAATCTTTGTGAAGTTTATCTAATTCTGGTGAAGTTATTCCATATGGGTCATGGTCATCACCAAATGTATCTCCTAAAGACAGCATGAAATCTGGTTTATCGGCTGCTTGATTAGCTAAACATACTTCATACATTGAACGTATGCCTTTTTTATCATATAGATGCTCATCAGCTTCAATTGTAAATGTAAATGTGCTCCCAAGTGATCTTTGGGTGTGAAAAGAATATTCTGGAGATATAAGATAATTTTGATTGCCAATTTGACGATACTGAACTCTATAATAATAGCGTTGATTGGGAAGTAAATTTATGAGGTCAAATTCATCAGGAACCCCGGGTGATGATATATAATTTTTTGAAGTGTTATTATAAGTACCTGACGAAATTCCATATTCAATAAAGTACTCAATATTTTTTTCATTCAATATGCTGAAGGTAATGGAAGTATCTGTGGGTCTTCCCAATACTATATTAGGTTCTTGAGAATAAAGAGAATTTGAACACAATGAAGTTATTACAATACAGAATGCAATTAGAAAATTGGATAAAAGTCGCATAATCAAGCCCACACTAATAATAAATATCAAATTTATGTGGGTAAGACTCTTATACTGTTTAAGGGTTTAATGATGAAGAAATTATCTAACAGAAACATTAAAAATATTCTGTCTTTCTTTTGGATTTAATATCAATCTGCATGTATCATTAATAATACTACATTGAACCGTAAATAGTTCTTGAGTGCCCAAAACAGTTCTTTGATATGATATTTTCCATGTCCCTTTTGGATTTTCTCTTATTCCTGTTCTTTTGAATGAATAACCAAAATTCATTTTTTCGATTTCTTTTACTAATTGAGAAGTCTTTTTATTCTTTATTTCTGCAGGAGTATAAATAAAAGGGACCATATCTTCATATCGCATCTGCTTAAATAATATTTGAACATACTGTAAAATATCTGTTGAATAAAAGCATAAAGGATTTTTGAATAGACATGATTCTGCTGTTTTAGCGTATTGAAGATTCATAAATAACAATAGAATCATTAGATAATTGAGAAGAGATAATAAAACTCTTGAGTGATGTATCTTCATTATAATTCCATGATTTTTTAAAATATCTTTTTTAATCGTAAAGCATTTTTTTCGATTATATGCCAGCTTAAAAAGGCAAGGATTATCGAAATTCCCAATGAATATATCATTAATTCTAATTGATTGAATGTTTGAAATGACATCAAAGTTTGTTGCACTGGAAATCCATATAAATAGATGCCATAAGATAGATCTCCTATATTTGAACCAACAGAAGAAAGGATTGGTGTTGACAATAAGCCAAAAGTAATAACTAAAACTGGCAATAATACATAATGGGTATATTCAAATGTATGAGTTACAATTGATACAATTAATAAAATACAAGCAAGTAAAGAAATGATAGAAAGATATTTTACTTTCTCGAATTGTAAAGCTGCTAGTAAACTTCCAGCTGAAAACATGCATATGAAATCAGATATTAATATTCCAGATGCATAAGTTCCAAGATTTTTAAACTGTTGAAAGTACAATACATTTATGAGAAATGATGTAATAAATACACCAATTAAAATTACACGTATAGAAGATAACTTACTCTTAATAAAGAAGATAAGAGAACATAGAATATACATTTTGAATTCATATGGAATTGTCCATAAACTCCCATTTATAGAGCCTTTATAAGGATTATGCTCAAAAATTCCTGGTATATAATATTGATTCATGA
>JALRHN010000122.1 GCA_023259575.1 Candidatus Kapaibacterium sp.
CAAAGGATTATAATTATGCCTAAACCAGTTCACGATATGGTAGAAAAAATGCTTGCTGATAAATCTTTCTATCCTGATAAATCTAAAGATGACAGAGAATCAGCTGCTTGGGGTATTGCATATAAACAATACAATAAAAGAAAAAAAAGAAATACTAAATCATATTGGATAATTGATGGCAAGCTAATCAGAACCGCATTAGATGTTAAAGTTCATCAAGCAAAATCGGCAGACAAGTATGGTAATTTTCGTTTAGCAGACAATATTGATCGTAATATTCGCTTTGCATATAATGATGATGAAGATGAAGATCAAAACTGGCATGCTCAATCAGGTGAATATTGGATTGATGATTATGGAAATGCACATTATGCCGATGGTGATATTGGCGATGTTGGACATGAAGAACTGGCTGAACAGGAAATACTTGGCAGATTAGGTTTTGATCCATATGATTTAGATGATGATTCTTATCAAACTCACACTTCATATACTGCAGGTCATTTACTTGATTCATTATATGGAGAACCAGTTTTAGATGATTATTATAAATATTTAATTGATAATGGTTTGACAAAAGAAGATTATGATATTGAATCCTATCTACGTTATTTAAGACATAAAAATAGATCAGCAGAAGAAGATCATGAAGAGTACAATAGACAAACTGAATCATTAATCGCAGGACTCAAAGATCCAAGAAACCATGCAATATTTAATTTTGGTTGGATTAGAGTTGTTAAAAGAGGTTCCACAGTTGATTTAGAACTTGAAAAACTTAATCAAAAAACCTTAAAAAATATCTCCAGTGCAATAGGAGAAATAACTGGATATGAAGAAAATCCTGACAGACTTAGGTTCAATATAGAAGTATTTAAACCTAGACATATTTCACTCAATGACATTACTCTGAAAGATATTGAAAGTGGCGCAGTTCAGTCAAAATATCTCCAAGGTATAAGAGAAATGCTACCACCTCAAGTTGCAGAAGAATATTATAGAAACTTCTTTGGTACTGTAGGCCATCCATATTATAAAGGTAGACAAGGTGATTAATGAATGCCTTTGTAGGGGCAATTCTAGGTAATATTTTTTTAAATGATAGTTTAAATAGGTTTGAATCTGCTAAAAGTTACGAAGATAAATACCTTGAATTGGCAATAAAAACTTCAGATCAATATATAAGCTACAAGTTAATGCAAGATTTTTATGAAGCTTGTAATAATTTAAAACCAATTACTTATGAAGAGTTTTTATTAGTTGTTGATATTAATAGATACTTAACAACTGCACTAGATGAATCTTTTTTAATTAAAAATAAATATAAACAACTAACACCAGATAATCAAAGGTTTGTTGGATTTCTCTTTCCTGACGGCACAACATCACCGATACTTTGCAGACATTATAAGTTTGAAAGACATATTATAAGTGCTTTGGGTTATGATCCTTCTTTTGTAAGTTATAATGTCAATGTCTTGCCTCAACTTACTGGATCTATAAAAGTTTGCCACGAAGACATTACTATTTTTACCAAACCATCAATACATCAAATTAAATGGCTTACAAAATATAAAGCTAAAAATTATCATGTTAATAATAAGCTTTTCAAGAACATAGAAAATCCTGAATTGGACTATGAAATAAAGAGACTCCCATACTCTCCAATAAAGTTTGCATTAGATAGACAAGCTTAATTTAATTTGTTATAATATTCTTATGTTTAATTTTAATAATAACATAGGATTAGCTAAACAATCATGGAACAGTGCTCAGCCTTTTCATCATATTGTTATTGATAATTTTCTTCCCGAAGATGTTGCTAATTTAGTTGCAGAGCAATTTCCTGGAGCAGATAGTGATTTTTGGTACGAGTATTCAAATCCACTAGAAATTAAAAAAGCATGCTCAAATTGGAATGACTTTCCTTCAGAGATTTACAAAGTTTTTATTAATCTTTTTTCAGAATCTGTAGTTGATTATTTGAGTATTTTAACTGACACACAATTAACTGGTGATATTGGTCTTCATGGCGGTGGATTACATTGTCATAAACCTGGTGGAAAACTAAATACACATCTAGATTATAATCTTCATCCCAAGCTCAATATGCAACGAAAGTTAAATATTATTATTTATGTTGCAAAAGATTGGAAAGAAGAATATGGTGGTAATTTAGGTTTATGGGAACATGATGCTGAAAATAATCAACCAGGAAAATTAGTTGCTTCAATTCCATGTTTATTTAATAGAGCAGTGATTTTTGATACAACTATGAACTCTTGGCATGGTCTTCCTGATCCAGTAACCTGTCCAGAAAATATGTCAAGAAACTCCTTAGCAGCATATTATTTATGCCCTGCTCCTGAAGTAACTGAAAATAGAAGTAAAGCTTTGTATGCTCCAACCGAAGATCAAAAGGGAGATGAAGCAATTGCAGAGCTTATTAAAAAACGTGCTAGTGTTGTTCATGCTAAAGAGGTTTACAAAAAATGAGAGAACTTGATGTAATTATGACTGGTTTTACTGGTGATGCTGAAACCAGAGAAATGACGGAAGCTTCGCTAAAGTCATTAAGAGATTCAGAAGGTGGAAAAGATTTTAACATCATTTTTCTTGAATCAAACCCAGAAGCAGAGCCATATGAAGATGTTGATGTTTATGTAAAGCCAGGATTTCAATATCACTGTAACAAGTATTACAACATTGGTATTTCACATGCTATTTCTGATTACACTGCAATTGTAAATAATGATACTGTTTTTGATGTAAAGTGGTGGTCAAAAATGAAAAAGGCTATGGACGATTATAGCTTAGACTCCGCTTCTCCAAGATCTATGATTCAGCAAAATGGTTTGAATCCATCTGTTGAAATGAAGCACAGATACACCCCGATTACTAAAATTGTTGAAGGGTACCATGTTGCATATACTTTCTGTGGATGGTGCTGGGTAATAAAGAAAGATGTTAGAGAATGGCTTTTTCCAGTTGACGAGCAATTTTCATTCTTTTTCAATGATAATGATGTTGCAAAAATTCTTCAACAAAAAGGCTGCAAACATGCTCTGGTTGCAAGTTCAATTGTAAATCATTATGGACAAAAGTCTCATAAAGTTTTAGCTGCAACTGGCGAATATCATAAGCACACTTTTGGTCTAGAAAAAAACTTCTTGGCTAAATGGGGTAGCTATTAGATTTGAATATTCTTTATGTCTGTAGGAAAGACGACAATGGGTTTATTCATTTGGATTACCTAGATGATTGTCTTCTTACAGGCTTAAAGGAATTATATTCATATCAAGTAGTGGATGTTAACAAAAAACTTTCAATTTATAAAGATTACCCAGATGAATTAAAATATATTCTTTATGGAAGAGGATATACAGTTACTCAAAACATAGAACCTCATGCTTGTGATAGAGATGATATCGAAAGCAAAATCAGGAACAAGTTTTATGATTATGTTGTTTATTCAAAGATAGAAAAATGCAATGATTATTTTGATTTAGTTTATGAACACTACCCTAAAAACAGAATTGCATTATTAGATGGTGGTGATTGGATGAATATACATCCATCAGTGACTTATGATACAATGTTCTTCAAAAGAGAATGTTTTTTAGGAATGTCAAATGTTAATTACTCAAGATACTTTAATAATATTAAACCAATATCTTTCGCTTATCCAACAAAAAGAGTTACCAGAAATAAAAATAAATCCAAATTATTATCAACTATCAACCCGTTAGATCGTAGAACTTATTTTGATGCTGATAATCCTTTAGAATACAAGTTTAAAACTGAAAAAGAATATTATGAAGAATATCAATCTTCTAGTTTTGCAATAACTTGTCAAAAAGGAGGGTGGGATTGTATGAGACACTATGAAATAATGGGTAATGGATGTTTACCATTATTTCATAGCTTGGAAACTGCACCTCCTGGCACAATATCAATGCTTCCTAGAAGACTATTACTTCAAATTAAAACGATGTGGGAAAAAAATAGAGATAATTTAGTTGATAATTATGATGAATATTCTGAGAGACTATTTGACCATTTCATCAACAACAATACTACAATTAAACTTGCAGAGTATTTCATAAAAGAAATGAATGATGCACAAAAATAAAGCCCTCTTTTGGAGGGCTTTATTTTTACTTATATAGTTCTAATTTACTTACAAATCTTTTTGCAACAGCTTCTGTAGTACAGAACTTTACTACATATTTTTGCAATTCTTCCAAGTAATAATTATATTCTCTCATCAACCACTTTTGATCGTTTACATGCCAGAACATAATCTTTGTAAGCAATGCTTTTGGAACATGCATCATAATGTGACGAGGGCATTCATGGATATTTTCAAATAAAGGCATACAACCATTACCCATGATTTCGTAATGTCTTAAACAATCCCAGCCTGCCTTTGCTTTGGTAATTGCAAATTGAGACTTTTGATAATCTGCATAATAATCTTGCTCATTATTGTAAATGTATGTACGTGGATTGCCTGGAATTGATTGAGCCATAAATTGAGTCTTAGGTGTGTCAAATTTTACTTTCTTAGTTGGGAAAGCAAAACCAATAGCAATTATGTTTCCAAAGTATTGCTCAAACTCCATGTTGTTTTCGTACATTAGTTCTCTCTTGAAATATAATGCACCATGCTTTACAACATGATTAATTTTTGTTTGATCGTCACCGTCAACAAATGCAATCTTATTCCTGTCGTAATTATCAAGAACAAGCTTTAAATAATCTGTATTTCGCCAAACTGATCCATAAACTACATAATCAAAATACTTGCTTTTGATTTTATTTTCAATATCAGTTCTGTCAGCATTATCTTCTTCAATGCATCGTGTAACAGTAAAGCCCTTGCCATAATTCTTCGGAACTAGCTCTTCTGGATAATCAGTGTAAAGATGTTTTCTTCGGTTAACATCTACAACATCATCCCCATATAGTTCTTTCAAACCAATCAAAAGACAATCATTTTGGTAATCAACAAGTGGATGTGCTGGTGTTTCAACATCTGTTCCGATATAAAGAATTTTCATGTAAATCTTCCTCTAGTATATTATAAAACAATTATTCAATTTCAGCAATGGACCACTTTACATCAACCTCGTAAGCTTGGCAGTGTAAAGCTATTTCACGAAGTAATCTAAGTTGTGCTAAAACATTTCTTTTTTCAGATTCTTGCAGATTGACAAACTCTGTCTTTTCTTCAACAATTTTCAAAAACTTAAGTGGAAACATTGTGCCAGATTTCTTTAAATCCAACAGTAAGAGCAATGATAATATTTCTTGTTCAGGCACTTCTAAACAAAAATAGCTTGTCTCAACATCACAAGCAAATAATTGAATACAGGCAATAATAAAATCGCCATCTTCTAATAGATATTCCATAACAAAATCATGATCATAATTCTTCACAATTTTATAATCAAAACTATTAAATCTTTCTTCCCATTGATGCAAAGTAAACCTATGATCATGACTGCAAACTTCTTGAAGTTTTTTTAAATTTCTTTTATAATTTGCATCTAAATTTTCCATTTGCCCTATCCAAAGAATATGCTCTTTGGGAGTTTTAGAAATGATTTTAGGTTCGAATTTGAGGACTTTGTATCCCATATCTATATTGTACAAAGGAGAATGACGTTTATAATAGAATTGTAAAGTAATGTCTTTTTTAGGTTATATAAATGCCCCGTATTAAAATAGCGTCAATCAAAACTTCATCAAATCAAAAAAGAATAATTAAAACAGCACAAAGAGCTATTAATTTATCCACTGCTTTTGATCAACAAGGTTCATATAAAAACTCTTCTGATTTTTTTGAACTTGCCTGTCGTTATGCTAGATTTATTACCGCACAAGAAGAGCCAATTGTAGAACCTATTAAAGAACCAAGACCATCTGCAGAAGAAATTAATTGGGAAACTGTTCATAAGCAAAACGTAACTCCAGAATTAGAAGAAGTTTATGATTTGTATCCATCTAGAGACAGCATCAAATATTCTAAACCAAGGCCAATACTTACTCAACCTAAATATGGTGATCCTTTTAGCGATGTTCATTTCCAAAATGCAAATGAATTAACTAAGCGTTTTTATGACCAACTTGTTGCTAATAATGGAAATGTTTTGAATGCTATGAATGGCGTTCAAAACATAATCGTATCTTTGAGAGGAACATTTCCC
>JALRHN010000123.1 GCA_023259575.1 Candidatus Kapaibacterium sp.
CAATTGGTGAGATATATTCATTAGATCTGATGAAAGGTAATCTGCATATATATTCACATTTACCAAGCTTAATTCCCAATGGATATTATTTGCTAAAAGTTAATAATGAAATGTATTATCCATCATTTCTGATCATACAACGCTAATGAAGAACAGCAGTCGATTTTTTACATTGTCAAATATCATAAGTGTATTTCGTTTGCTATTGGCATTTCCTGTATGCTATGGAGTTCTGAATCATTGGTCAGATTCACTATTATTGATATTGGCATTATTAGCTTATATAAGCGATATTTTAGATGGATATTTGGCTAGAAAGTATAATGATATTTCTGAATGGGGGAAAATATTAGATCCATTAGCGGATAAAATACTTGTTGGTTCTGCGTCTATTTCACTCATGATAGTAGGTAAACTAGCGATATGGTATATTGCATTGGTTTTAGTAAGAGATATAGCGATTTTAATTGCTGGCTTACTTTCTAGTAGAAAAATAGGTTATGTTTTACCATCCACATATCTTGGCAAAGGTGCAGTTATAACAGTTGCGATTACATTAATCTGTTCTCTAATTGATTCTTTGCATATGTATATGCAAGCCAGTTATATTATCTTCCTCTATGCTAATTATTTCTTTTTTCCATTATGGAATAAGAATGAAATCATTTCTTTCACCAATAAAAAATGCTTAAACATGGGTTTATTTGATAGATTTAAACAAAAAGTAACATCAATAGTAGAGCAATCTGGTATTAATAAATTAACCGAAGGATTAAAAAAAACTCGGAATGCATTTGTTAATAGACTAAGATTAGTACTTGGTTCGGGTAGAAAAATTGATGCACAATTATTGTCTGAAATTGAAGAGATTTTGATTACATCTGATATAGGTGTTCAAACAACACTTCATATTATGGATAAAGTAAAAGATATAATCAAAAAGGAAGGATATGAAGATTCTTCTGAGATATATAATCTGATCAAGCAAGAAATTCTATCTATATTAAGTTCTTCATCAAATATCAAACATGATGATTATTATAATTTGATTCATAATTCTAAACCACATATAATAATGATGGTTGGAGTAAATGGGGTAGGTAAAACCACTACAATAGGGAAATTAGCTTATAATTTTAAGCAACAACAAAAAAAAGTATTGATAGGTGCTGCAGACACATTTAGGGCTGCTGCAAATGAACAATTAGAAGTTTGGGCTCAAAGAGCAGATGTAGAAATCATACAGCAAAAACATGGAGCAGATCCGGCTGCAGTAGCCTTTGATACTGTTAAAGCAGGTTTATCTAGGAATGTGGATGTTATTATCATCGATACAGCTGGTAGATTACATAATAAAACTGGTCTTATGCAAGAACTTGAGAAAATTTCTAGAGTCATTCAAAAACTAATTCCCGATGCTCCACATGAAGTCTTGCTTGCATTAGATGCCACCACCGGACAAAATGGTCTATTGCAAGCAAAAGAATTTGCTAAAGTTTCAACTATAACTGGCATTGTACTTACCAAATTAGATGGTACGGCAAAAGGTGGGATTATTATTCCAATATCTCATGAATTACACTTACCAGTTAGATTTATAGGAATCGGTGAAAAAATAAATGACTTGCAATTTTTTAATGCCGAAGAATATACAGATGCCTTATTTACTAATGAAGAACATCCAATAACTGACAATTAAATTTTTCAGAACATTGAAATTGAAAACAAATAATATTGCTAGATAATATTGTAAGAATCTATAAATATTTTATTCATATGATTTGCTAAAATACCATCAAATGTGAATATTTGTTCCCGCCGGAAACATACCTCATATCATTTTCAAGATAAATCTGATGCCACGTAGACAAGATATACATTCAATATTAGTAATAGGTAGTGGTCCGATTGTAATTGGACAAGCTTGCGAATTTGATTATAGTGGTACACAAGCATGTAAAGTATTGAAAGAAGAAGGATTTAGAGTTTCTTTAGTGAATTCAAATCCTGCAACTATCATGACAGATCCAATAATTGCTGATGCCACCTACATAGAGCCCATCACATCAGAATACATAGAAAAAATCATTCAAAAAGAACGTCCAGATGCCATTTTACCTACTATGGGTGGCCAAACTGCATTAAATGCAGCCATGGACTTATATGAAAAAGGTATACTAGAAAAATATAATGTTACATTAATTGGTTCTAGTGTGTCTGCTATAAAAAAAGCAGAAGACAGGGAATTATTTTTAGAGGCAATGAAAAAGTGTGATTTAGACATGCCTCGTGGGGGATTTGTAAATTCATTAGAAGAAGGTTTAGATATCATTCAACACATTGGATTTCCTGCTATTATTAGACCATCGTATACATTAGGTGGCTCTGGTGGTGGCATTGCATATTCTATGGATGAGTTTAAACATTTACTAGAAATTGGTATCATGGCAAGTCCTATACATAGAGTTCTTGTAGAGGAATCTATATTAGGTTGGAAAGAATATGAATTAGAAGTGATGAGGGATACCAAAGATAATTGTGTTATAGTATGTTCAATCGAAAATGTTGACCCAATGGGAGTTCACACTGGTGATTCTATTACAGTAGCTCCAGCACAAACATTAACCGATAGAGAATATCAGCAAATGCGTGATGCAGCAATAAAGATTATGAGAGAAATCGGTGTAGAAACTGGTGGATCAAATGTTCAATTTGCTGTTAATCCTAAAAATGATAGAATTATCGTTATAGAAATGAATCCTAGGGTTTCAAGAAGTTCTGCTTTAGCTTCTAAAGCTACGGGATTTCCAATTGCTAAGATAGCAGCTAAATTAGCAGTTGGTTATACTTTAGATGAAATTATTAATGATATCACAGAAAAAACTCCCGCATGTTTTGAACCTTCTATAGACTATGTAGTTACAAAAGTCCCTCGTTGGGATTTTGAAAAGTTTAGAGATGTAGAAGACATACTTGGTATTCAGATGAAATCTGTAGGCGAGGCAATGTCTTTTGGTAGAACTTTTAAAGAGTCTTTTCAAAAAGCATTAAGATCCACAGAAAAAGGACGCTTTGGTTTTGGATTCGATTCCGATATATACCTTTCAACAAGTATATCTGAAGATCAATTAACAGACCTGAAGAATAAATTAAAAATTCATACATCAGTTTCTATATATGATGTTTGTGATGCATTAAGATTTGGAATATCAATACCAGAGATTCATACTTTGTCTGGATATGATTCATGGTTTTTATCTCAATGTAAAGAGATAGTTGATGCAGCAAATTCTCTTATTGAAAACAATATCGCATTAGAAGATTTAGATGTTTATCATTTACGATATTTAAAAGAAATTGGTTTTTCTGATATTCAGATTGCTGTATTAACAAAGACTGATGAATATGCAGTAAGACATTACAGAAAAAATTTAGGAATCATTCCAGTATTCAAAACAGTAGATACCTGTGCAGCAGAATTTGAATCAGATACACCATATCATTATTCAACATATGAATCTGAAAATGAAGCAATAAGAACTGATAATAAAAAAGTAGTGATTCTGGGAAGTGGTCCAAATAGAATAGGCCAAGGAATTGAGTTCGACTATTGTTGTGTTCAAGGGGTTTTTGCTGCCAGAAATGCTAACTATGAAACAATAATGATTAATTGTAATCCAGAAACTGTTTCTACTGATTATGATACTACTACTAAATTGTATTTTGAACCATTAACATTTGAAGATGTTCTGAATGTCTTGGAATTTGAACAGCCTGATGGAGTAGTTGTCACATTTGGTGGACAAACACCATTAAAACTATCTAAAAAGCTATATGAATATGGAGTTCCTATCATTGGTACATCACATGAAGGGATTGATCTTGCAGAAGATAGAAAACGTTTTGGAGCTTTACTTCAAGAATTAGCTATACCTTGTCCAGAATGGGGCACAGTTCAAAATGCAGATGAAGCAGCATCCATAGCTTTACAAATAGGTTATCCAGTATTAGTAAGGCCTAGTTATGTATTGGGTGGACGTGCAATGCAGATTTGCTACAGAGAAGAATCGTTAAGGCATTATGTTCAAAAGGCAATAGAGACATTTCCTGATAATCAAATTTTGATCGATAGATTTTTAGAAAATGCATATGAATTTGATGTAGATGCAGTATCAGATGGTGAAGAAGTAGTAATTGGTGGTATGATGCAACATATCGAAGAAGCAGGAGTTCATAGTGGTGATTCTAGCTGTGTATTGCCTCCTTATTCAATTACGAATGAACAATTTGATATTATGGTATTGTACACTAAAAAATTAGCAAAAGCATTACATGTTATAGGATTATTGAATATTCAATTTGCAATTCAAAATGGCAAAATTTATGTTTTAGAAGTTAATCCAAGAGCTTCCAGAACAGTTCCTTTTGTAGCAAAATCAACAAATGTCAATCTATCTCAAATCGCAATGAGAATTATGCTTGGTGAGAAAATTAAAGATATTGGAGTTAGAGATTTCTCGCTTTCAGCAAAACGTGTTGCAATTAAGGAATCTGTATTTCCATTTATAAAATTTCCAAAAGCATCTGTTTTTTTAGGACCTGAAATGCGATCTACAGGTGAAGTTATGGGAATCGATAGTACATTTGGTAAAGCAATCATTAAATCTAGAATTTCATCTGGAAATACATTGCCACTACAAGGGACTGTTTTTATTTCCTTGAGTGATCTTGAAAAAACAATAAGAGCAGCTGAAATTGCAAGAGGTTATACAGAATTAGGATTTTCCTTGATTGCAACATCTGGAACAGCAGATTTCTTATTACAGCATGGTATAATCGCTGAAAAAGTATTAAAACACTATGAGGGAAGGCCCAGCATTATAGATGCTATGTCAGAAGGTAAAGTACATTTAGTAATAAATACACCAATTGGCGAAAATGCCAGATATGATGAACATATCATGGGTCAAACAGCATTAAAACATAAAATCCCATTATTTACAACTTTGGCTGCTGCTTATGCATCTTTGAGTGGAATCCAAGAATCACTTACAAATGAACCCGAAGTAAAGTCATTGCAAGAATATTTTAAAAAGTCATTAGTTTCGGTTGCTTGATATGGCAAAGGAAATTGGGAAAATATGGACAGTATTAGACATTATACATTGGGGTAAAGAATATTTTGAAAACAAAGGAATTGATAGTCCTAGATTAACAATTGAGCTTCTGTTATGCCATATTTTACATATATCAAGAGTACAATTATATGTAATGTATGATCGCCCATTAACAGAACCTGAATTAGCCATACTTAGAGAATATTGTGGCAGAAGGGCTAAAAGAGAACCTTTGCAATATATTCTAGGAATATCTCACTTTTATGGTCTAGAATTCCGTGTAAATAATAATGTTTTAATTCCTAGGCCAGAAACAGAAATTCTTGTTGATACCGTATTACAATTTATACAGCTACACAATCAAAAACAGAAAATCATAGATATTGGAACAGGCTCTGGTTGTATTCCAATTACAATTGCTTCAAAAGCAAGTCCCGATAAAATTGAGTCGATTTCAGGAATTGATATTTCTGCTGAAGCAATTTCAATTGCTAAACTCAATGCAGAAAGCAATACAGTTAGAATTAATCTGTTTCAAGCAGATATATTTAAAGATTCAATTGATAAAAGTACTATGCTAATCTCTAATCCTCCATATATGGCTCCTGAAGAGATGATAGATAAGCAACCTGAATTATCATTTGAACCACAAATAGCGTTAACAGACAATGAAAATGGTTTAAAATTTTATACTTATTTTGCTAAAAATATTCATTCTTTGCTTTGTGAAGGAGGAGCTTATTTTTTTGAAATTCATGCAGATCATGCAGATAGCATAAAGAGTATGTTTCAAGAATTATCTTCAGAATTGTATGTTTTAAAAGATTTATCTGGATTAGACCGAGTTATTTGGGGAAGAATATATTAAATATTGGAATTTTAAAACAAATCCACTTAGTTACCTACATTAAATTCATATAATACATGATAATGTGGACAAAAAATAAGATTTAGAAAGTAGAAATTTTTGTAGATTTGAACGTTCTCATAGAACTAAAATCTTTTGAGAGTACAAATTAAGTATAAAGAATTGACACATTAATTCTTTATCATGTTATAAAGCAATC
>JALRHN010000124.1 GCA_023259575.1 Candidatus Kapaibacterium sp.
ATGAATGGAATGCTTATGAATCAACAAATCTTGGTACAGATTTTATTGAATCTGTTAAACCTCTATTAATCAAAGGGTTGTATTCAATAGACATCACATTTAAAAATGGAAATTCTCAAAAAAGAAGTTTAACAATTATGTAAAACATCATTTTTTGATATTTAGAGGACAATTTCTGTTAAAGCTAAGGCTATTCTTTCTGCTGGTAGCATTGTTAAGTGATCAAATGATCGGGATAACTTTGAAAGATTAGCCTTAGGTAATACTACTTTTGTAAAACCTAGTTTTTGAATTTCTGCTAATCTTTGTTCTATTGAAGAAATTGGACGAACTTCTCCTGTTAATCCAATTTCGCCCATAATAATCATATCTTTTTCTAAAGGATTATCCTTCAAAGAACTAACTAAAGCAGCTGCAATTGCTAAATCTACAGCTGGATCATTTAATGTAATACCACCCGCTATATTCACAAATACATCTACTTCTCTAAAATTGATACCTAATCTTTTTTCAAGGACGGCAATAATCATTTGAAGACGACGATAGTCAAAACCAGTGGCGGTCCTTTGTGGATTACTGTACCCAGATGGAGTAACTAAAGCCTGAACTTCTATTAAAAGAGGCCTTGTGCCTTCAATAGTAGCAACAATCGCAGTTCCAGATTCTGAATCAGACCTTTGAGATAAAAAGATTTCAGATGGATTAGGAACTTCTTTCAGGCCCTGTTCTACCATATCAAAAATCCCGATTTCATTAGTAGAGCCAAATCTATTTTTGATTGCTCTCAAAATTCGATATGAGTACGTTTTTTCACCTTCGAATTGTAAAACAGTATCTACTGTATGTTCTAATATTTTGGGTCCAGCTAAAGACCCCTCTTTTGTTACATGCCCAATAATAAAAATCGCTGTTCCTGTTTTTTTTGCAATTTGCATCAATAAAGCAGTACATTCTCTTACTTGTGTTATACTGCCCGCTGTAGAATCAATGCTTTCACTTCTGGTAGTTTGAATTGAGTCAATAATTGCTACACTTGGTTTTAAAGCTTTAATTGCCCCTGCTATAGAATCGATATCAGTTTCGGCCATCACTTGCAGTTCCGAAGGTATTCCTTGAAGTCTGGCTGCCCTTAAACGAATCTGCTGTAGTGATTCTTCACCTGTAATATATAAAGTTTGTTCTGGTACTAAATGCTCACACAT
Organism: Candidatus Kapaibacterium sp.; assembly: GCA_023259575.1. GTDB lineage: Bacteria > Bacteroidota > Ignavibacteria > Kapaibacteriales > UBA961 > UBA961. The sequence goes on from JALRHN010000124.1 coordinate 1,203, forward strand.
CTGCAACATCAAAGTAGATTTTCCTACTCCAGGATCTCCTCCAACCAGCACTAAAGAACCTGGAATAATTCCACCACCCAATACACGGTCAAATTCTCCAATTCCCGTTGGTATTCTATGTGTATCAGATAATTCGACAGATCCTAAGGTTGTAGCAATACCACTAGAATTTTGTTTTGCTTTTAATGAAATTGTCTTTGAATCTTGAATTATTTCTTCAAGAAAACTATCCCATTCGCCACAATTATGACATTTCCCTTGCCAGCGTGAACTTATCGCTGAACATTTCTGACATACAAATCGAGTTCTTGCTTTCATATTGTCTTGAGATTATTATTGAATGCTATACGAAACTACAGTTTTATAGATAACTTTATAAATACGATGAGATAAATATGTATCATTCCTTTTATTATCATATACTTTCAATAGTTTGAATGCAGTATTTTTGTGCGCTAACATAACTTATTTAAGGTGTACTATGTACTTTTCTGGGTTTCCACAAGAAGGACTTCAATTCTTACACGATTTATCCAATAATAATAATAGAAATTGGTTTCTGGAGAATAAAAAAAGGTATGAAGAAACGTTAAAAGAGCCATCAAAGCAATTAATACATACTATGGAAGAAAGGTTTTCTCACCTTCAATTACCTTATGATGCTCATCCAAAAAGATCCGTTTTTAGAATCCATAGAGATACAAGATTTAGCAAAGATAAAACACCATATAAAACGAATATTGGGATTTCATTTCCATATCAAAGTAAAGATGTTTCTGATATTCCTGCTGACAAGACAGAAAAACCTGGATTATATGTACATATTGATCCAAAAGGTTGTTTCATTGCAGGTGGATTATATATGCCAATGTCTGGTCAATTACTAAAAATAAGAGAAGCTTTAGATACAGATTGGGAAATCCTGGATGAAATTTCCAAAAACTCAATGTTTTTGCATGAGTTTCCGGATGGATTAACAGGTGAGAAATTAAAGACAATGCCTAAAGGCTTTCAAAACGATCATCCCGGAAAAGAATATTTAAGGATGAAACAATTTTTGATGTTTTCTCATATAGACAATCAATCTATATGTACCGAAGAGTTCATTGATATATTAGAGGCCAAAGCAATAGCTATGGCCCCAATAATGGAATTTTTAAGTATTTGTTTGCATGCTTAATTACATAGCATCAAAATCATCATCTTGAATTTCACCCAAATCACCTATAGCATCTTCAACTGTAGCATAATATTCAAATAGCCATTCAAGTTGTGATATTCTAAGTAAACTTTTAATTCTGTCACTAGCTCCAACAAGAATAACCGGTGCCTCATGTTCTTTCATCAAGCGTTGGGCTAATAGCAAGGCGCTTAATCCAGCACTGTCACATAATTGCACCATTGATAAATCAATAATAAGTGCTTCTAATGTTGGTTGACAAATAATAAGTAATTCTGCTTTAACATCTGGTGATAAAACAGCATCTAAGGATGATTCTTTTAAGGTGAAAATAGCAACTGTATCTTGTTGCTCTACTGAAAATCTCATAATTATGGCTCGTTTAATGATAGTTCTTGTACAAAAATCTGAAAAAATCCTGAGTTGACAACTAATCTTACATAATCAAGCACTTTTGAATCTGTAATATGCATCAATTTTCTATATGTATTATACGATTATCCTCTTTAGGAGATATCATTTTAACTACTCCTTTAATCAGAGCTATTCGAAAAGCTTTTCCTGATGCTTGCATAGATATGATTATTGCAGATCATTTTGCAGAGGCTATTCAAAACAATCCACATATTGATAATGTCTTAACTATCAATACGAAATCTGGTATGATAGATTTTTTTCAACAAATGCTATCATTAAGAAAAGAGAAGCCAAAATATGATGTAGTTATCGATGTTCATGATTCGATTAGAAGTAAAATATTACGATTGTATCTTGGAAAAAAATGGTTTACTTATGACAAATATAGATCACTTAAAAGAGCATTAGTACATGATAAACATCGAATCCCTTTACACGATATCATTCCTGTTCCTTTAAGATATTTTTCAGCAGCATCAGCATTTCCTCAGATACAACCTGATTCAAAAGGTGCAGAATTCTGGCTACCAAATGAAATTCAATCTGCTCCTTTGTATCCACCAGATTCTAAAAGTAATAATGAAAAATCTAATTGCATTGCCTTGTGTCCAGGTGCACATCATGCTACAAAGCGCTGGCCGATTGAATACTATATTACTTTAGCTACATTTATTCATAATAAAATGGGGAAGAATATTATCCTTTTAGGCTCCCAAAATGATATCGACATATGCAATGATATCGAAAGAACATTACCATTTAGAATCAATAATCAGGCTGGGAAATGTACCTTAATCGAAACTGCAATATTAATGGATTCTTGTGATGCTATAATATGCAATGATTCCGGCTTGATGCATGTAGCTTCATCGAGAAGAAGGCCAACAATAGTAATTTACGGTAGTACTGTTCCAGATTTTGGATTTATTCCTTTTCATACAAAAAATAGTATTGCTGAAAGTGATATTCCATGCAGGCCATGTACACATATTGGTCTTTCAACATGCCCTGAACAACATTTTAATTGCATGAATTCTATAAAACCAGAACAGGTCTTCAAAAAACTTGAAGACCTGCTTTCATAAGATTCAAAGGGTTGATTGTCTATAAACCAAATAGATATTGAACACCAACTGCAAATGACATCATAGATGCATTAAATTGTTGCAAATTTGTTGTTGGATAATACTCATCCTTATATAGATTATTCATCATTAAACCAATATTTGCATTAACATTTAATCTGCTTCCATTATTATTCATAACTGGATAGCTAATGCCAACCCTTGGCTCAATAAGTAATGACATATTATCTTTTCCATTACCATATTTGATTATTGTTTTTGGTGGATTGCTACCTGGATCAATTACTGGCCAACCCTCTTCTTCTACTGCGCCAGATGTTACATTTTTTCTCTCATATCCAATAGGTACACCTACTGCAATTCCAACAGTAAAAAAGCTATACGATAAACCAGGAGTAATCGTTAGATAATTAAATGTTCTTGCATAATCTGTATTAGTTTTGGTGTATGAATTTTTATATGTTGCATAAGCAATATCAGCTGTTATACCAACTCTTTCTCTTCTGCTTGCTGGTACATAAATACTAAGTCCTATATCAGGAACTCCACTAAATGCCATGCCATGAGTTTCATCTACAGGGGAAGTTGCATTATAAATAGAAATTCTAGGCATTGCTGATAAGCCTATTGAAAATGGATAGGGTTCTTCAGCATATAGTTCAAATACTGTGATAATCCCAATTAGACAATAAAGTAAAACATGTTTCATGTATATCTCCTAATATGATTGTAAGCAATAATTTCTTAAACCTTTAATGGACAAAAATACATCCAAATAGTATTGCAGACAATAAATTTATCATTTGGTTAATTTTGTTTTCTTATTTAAGCTGTTTATGTATTTTTGTCCATTATGATAAAATTCAAAATAATATTTGTCTGTGTAATAAGTATACTAATTTTCAGGGGTTCCAATTGTTTTGCCCAAGGTTTTAATTGGACATATTCTTGGCGCTTACCATCAAATTCTCCTACTTTATTTATTGGGCCTTACACAGAAATGGTTAATATTCATGACTATGTAGACTTCTCTTCTATGGGCTTTGCAATTGATTGCTGTAAATATGGTAATGGCTCTGCAAATAACTTTAAAAATGGAATAATGGTAGAACAATGGTATAAAGGGAATTATTCCTTTACTGTTAAATTAGGCTTCTATTCTTTTACTTCTGATTTTAATGGAGAAACACTGTCAAATCAAATTCTAAAACCAGATTCTACAAAAAAAATTATTAGAGACAACTTACTTACTAGATTTAGCTTGTCTGTAAAAAATAAAAATATATACGATATATCCTTACTTGCAAAATCAAGATTATTTGATACACATGCATCAATTTCTGGTGGGATAAATTGTATGATTCAGGAAGGTATTGATGCACAGAAAATTGAGGAAGTACTCAATAAAGGATATGAAAAAGTAATACCCAATACTGTTGAATTAGGTTCCATGACCTCATTTATTGTTTCACCAATAGCCCAAATAGAATATGATATAGATTTAGGTAGAGGGAAATATGCTAAAGTATTTGCAAACACCCAGTACACTTTCAATTCTAGATCACAGATTACGGATTGGAGTACATTAATATTCGGAGCTGGCCTCTCAGTTTGTTTTGGTATACATTGAAACTCATAAAATTTTTTTTATTCTTGCACGTTTCATGTCGATATTTTTTAAAACCCGATTTCAATTATGATTCAATCACTTCTTTGTTACTGTGTATTACTTTTTCTAAGTATTCAGATTGCACATGCACAGCCTAAATTAGAAATTATTGGCGGAAATACGTATGACTGGGGTTTTGTAAAAACTAAAGACTCTCCATTAAAAGCAAAAATTAAATTAAAGAATACTGGTAATCAGTTACTACAAATATGGGATGTAAAACCTGGATGTGGTTGCACAACAGCTCCATTAGACAAAAAGAAGCTTAAACCAGGTGAAACAGGAACTATGGCTGTATCTTTGAATCTTGGAACAGCTGGTGGTGAAATACATAAATCGATAACAATAAACAGTAATGATGCTACAGTTCCAATTAAAGTATTGGCTTTAAAAGCTAATGTCATACAACCAATTCAACTATTGCCACAACAGTATATTGCTTTTGGCGATATTATGAAAGGATATGAATGTAAAGGGTCTATAACTGTTAAGAATACTTCCCCAAAAGATATTATACTTTCTTCTTTTTCTACTTCAGAGGGAATGAGTATAAATATGAATAAGAATGTGAC
>JALRHN010000125.1 GCA_023259575.1 Candidatus Kapaibacterium sp.
CATCATCTATTATTAAGCTCAATGTGGTAAAAAATCACAAAAAACTCATAATCTATCTTGAGTATTCCTGAAATCAACTAAAATCCTATCGCTTTAATCATCAATAAACGAAATCATTTACATAATCAGCAATATTCTAAATCAAATCTTAAGATATAATTTATGGCATAATATTAATATTTAAGCCATAACTATGAATGTGGAAAAATTAATCACAAAAAACTATCTATAATTTAAATTAAAATTTGGCGAATTGGGGAATTCTGGGGATATTTGTGGGAGAAAGTGGGGAATGTGAACCAGGAATAGATAATTATAAAGTTAAGTGGAGGGAAGCCACTTTACTTTAGAGCAAATACCGATCAAGTATGGCATGCAGCGGCTAGAGGAAGTATAGGTAGATGCAAATGAAATTTAGTTTTAAAGAAATCTATTCCTGACAGCATTCCCTACCTTCATTATTTTGTTTATATCATTGCTGCAACGATGGCTTTTTACAAAGGACAAGAAACCTATTCCGTAGATTCTAAAGGAAGGGTTAATATACCAGTGAAGATGCGTAGAGCATTATCACCAGAGGCTCAAGATACTTTTATCTTGACTCGTGGTTCTGACCGTTGTATAGCAGCATATCCATTGGATGAATGGCGTAAATATGAACAAGAATATTCCAAGTTAAATCAATATGATGAGCAAAGTAGATTCTTTTTAAGAACAATTTTAGCTTGGAGTGAAGAAGTAGAATTAGATGGTCAGCAAAGAATTACCCTGCCAAAGAAATACCTTGAATTTGCCGGAATAGAGAATAGAGTAGTAATAGTTGGGATGATGGATCATCTTGAATTATGGAAGCCTGAGGAATTTGAATCATATCTTCACAAATTTGAAGAAAGTTATGAAAAAGTAGCAGCTCAGGTGATGAATAAACCGCATGTCTAAAAAAAAGAAATCAAACAGCAGAAAACCAAGTGTAGCTATAAAAAGTGAACTTAGAGATTATGATTATCATCTACCAGTTTTACTAAAGGAATGTGTAGATGCATTAATGAACTGTGGTGAAGATGGTTTGTATATAGATGGCACTTTAGGTGGTGGTGGGCATACGGCAGAAATTCTTTCAAGATTATCATCAAAAGGAAGAGTATATTCATTTGATGCAGATCCAGATGCAATTGCACATTGCAATGATAAATTTTCTGAAGAATTATCAAAAGGACAAGATTCACGATTAATTCTTGTGAATAAAAACTTTGTAGAAGCATCTACCTTAACATATCCAGAGCAAGGAGTTTCTGGAATTTTATTGGATTTGGGTGTTTCTTCAAGACAATTAGATATTGGACAAAGAGGAATCAGTTATAGATTTAATACTAAGCTTGATATGCGTTTTGGCACAGAGGGAATATCAGCAGAAGAATTATTAAATAAAAGTGAGGAGGGTACACTCCACCATATTCTGCGAAGTTTCGGGGAAGAACCTTTCGCAAGAATTATCGCACGACGGCTTATTGAGCGCCGTCGTGCGGCTCCTCTAAAATCAACAGCAGATTTACGCTATATAATTGAAGAATGTGTTCCACCTCATATGGCTAGTAAAAGCTTAGCAAGAGTATTTCAAGCTATAAGAATTGCTGTTAATAATGAATTAGAGGTTTTAGAATATACTATTAAGAGTATAATACCATTATTAAATAAAGGTGGAAGAATTGTTGTACTGTCTTATCATTCACTTGAAGATAGAGTAGTAAAGCAAGTATTTAAAGATAGTGGCAAAAAATCTGATGAAAATCCAGATCCTCAATTGCGTATACTTACCCCTAAACCACTTGAGCCATCAGAACAAGAAATAGGATGGAATCCACGTTCAAGAAGTGCAAAGTTAAGAATAGCCGAAAAAATGTAGTCCTAGCACTTAATCTGCCTATAACTACTATTGAATTTGGTATATTTACAAAATAATACCACGACATCAATTTATTTACTGAAGAAGAATAATATGAAATCTCTTTCTACGCTGTCTATAATGATAATACTATCATTATTAGTGAACATACGCAATATGTTTTCCTATGAAGAAAAAACATTAAAAGAAATTACTACAGTTTCTACAGATTCATTGAATGCAAAGTCATTGCTTTCTGCATATTATGGAGACACATTGATAGTTAAAGGAGTAGTTGGAGTTTCAGTATTAGTGAATGCATCTAAAGGAGATAGACGTCCAATTATGTTAACAGGGGCAAGTTGGACAACATATCTTCAAACAGAAACCACAGTATCGGAAAGTCAAAAAGCTGGAATACTAATATTTCAAAGAGATACTTTAATCAAGACTACTGGTTTTGATAAATTACAAACTGGAGATTTGATTGAAGCTACAGTTATTGTAGGCAGTTTGCCCTATAAATTTGATGCTGCAAATCAAGCTAAAATCACTGCTCCTGCATTAGAATTATTATCTATAGTTCCTGTTAAAGTATTAGCTTCAAAACAGACATTAAACCCAGCGATTAAAACCAATATTTCTAGTTTTTATAAAGGAAATAAAGTTCAAAATCCATTATTAGAAACTGGTTCTGGTTTTATTGGACAAAAAGTGAGCTTTGATTCTTTAACGGTTACAGCTACTTCACCTCAGATCATCGTTAGAGATAATCAAGGTAATAGTATTGTAATGAATGAACAAAGTGGATATTATACAACTAAAAGTCACTTTATTGAGGAATCTGAATTTAGACCTTTAACTGTTGGACAAAAAATCTATAAGATGGAAGGGTATATTAGTTCATTGTTTGTTGCTGGAAGTGGTGGTGGTGGATTTGGAAATGGTAGTGCATTATTTACATATACAATTTCTCCAGCATTACCAGGTGATCTAAATTCTGGGCCAAAACCATCTCAATTATCTGTTGTTAGAGTGCAACCAGCCAAGCTGTTTCCAAGCTCTTCAGATATAGTTTCTGTTATCTTTGAGATATTACCTGGTGCTAATTTTGTTCCAATTGGAAATATATTTTTAGAGTATTCGATTGATAATGGTAAAACATATACCAAAGTACCTGCAGAAGAAGATATTACTGGAAATTATTTAGGAAAAATCCCTGCTCAAAGTGCTGGAACAATTGTCTATTATATGTTAACAGCAACTGATGAAGTTGGAGAAACATATAAAGGTCCAGTTAATGGAGTTTATTATTATAAAGTAGTAAATCAATATCCTTCAATTGCTGATATACGACGTCCTGATACGATAGATGCCACACGAATTATAAGTGGATCAAGTGTTACGATAGAAGCAACGGTTATGAGTGATACCAATGATATTTTTGGTGATGGTTTCCAAAATCCTTCAAGAATAATATTACAAGATGGTACAGCACCATGGAGTGGTGCAGCTATATTTAGATTTGGAAATGATTCTCCAGCCTGGAAATTAAAACGCGGTGAAAAGGTAAGATTAACAGCAAAATTGCAAGAATTTGGTGGAAGTTTAAATTTTCAATCAGTTGATACAGTTATATCATTAGGACAAAGTGAATTATATGCACCAGTTGCATTGTCAACAGCTGAATTTGGAGCAAATCCCGGTGGCACAGAGAATTCTGATCAGTGGAGAAATATGTTGGTGGAATTTAATAATGTTGAAATTGGTAAAATAGAGCCATCTTCTCCACAGTTGACAGGTGAATTTTTAATAGTAGATGAAGCTTTAAAAGCTACTCCAGAGGCATCAATAAGATTGGAAACAGATGAAAGTAAGCTAACATATACTACTAGAGATAGCATTGTTTCGATTTCAAAACGAGTAAAACCTACAATTGGAGAAAAAATAAGCTTCGTTAGAGGAATTATAAATGCAGATTTTAGAACAAGAAGATATAAACTGATTCCTAGAAATGATCGCGATTTTAGTATCGTAACTGATATTAAAACTGGCGATGCTGATATTCCTCAGTTATTCGTTTATCCAAATCCTGTGAAAGACAAAGCATGTATAGATATTAATATAGAAAAAGAATCTTTGGTATATGTAGATATTATTTCATCAATAACAGGAAATAAACTTATTTCTACAAAAGAATATCTTCCTGCTGGTTTATTTACACTGCAGATTAATACATCAGAGCTTACTAGCGGTTCTTATATTATTTCATTAATATCTGGTACTAATACACAAACACTTCCTTTGGTGATAAACAGATAAAAAAATTAAAATAGCCCTTCATATTAATGAAGGGTTTTGTTTTTCTTTTATATCATTTTGTACATTTATTACATGCGGAATATATTATGTTCACTCCAAAACATCCTATAATCATAGCACCTTCATTGCTTTCAGCAGATTTTGCTTATCTACAAAAAGAAGTGCACAATTGCGAACAATCAGGTGCAGATATACTTCATATTGATATAATGGATGGACATTTTGTTCCAAATATTACATTCGGTCCAATGATAGTATCTGCAATTCGCCCTCATACATCATTGGTATTGGATTGTCATTTAATGATTGAAAATCCAGATAAGTATATTCCAGAATTTGCAAAAGCTGGTGCAGATTGGATTTCTGTTCATGTAGAGGCAAGCAAACACCTGCATAGGACAGTTCATTTAATAAAAGAGCATGGTAAAAAGGCAGGTATAGTATTAAATCCAGCAACTCCAATTGAATATGCATATGAAGCAGCTCATTTTGCAGACTTTATCTTGCTTATGTCTGTAAATCCAGGTTTTGGAGGTCAGAAATTTATAGGAAATGTATTATCCAAAGCAAAAAACTTATTTACTTATCTTCAAAAAAATAATCTTTCCCATGTACAATTGGAAATTGATGGAGGAGTAAAGTTGGATAATGTGCAAGAAATAGTCAATTCTGGTATAAATATACTTGTAAGTGGTTCAGGTTTATTCTCTGGGGATTTATCTAAAAATATATCTGAGATGAAGCAGAAAATTGCTACAAAGTAGATTTTTTATAGCCTTTTAAAATTCTACTTCCTACAGCATGCCCTACAAAAAAAGTGGCAAAAGATATAGGAAGAATCGAACATAATAGTTCTGATAATTTTCCCAAAAAGGGATGTAATCCACATTGAAATAATCGTGCTTTTAACGAAGATTTTGTCAATAAATGTGCTTTATATATAGAAGTGAATTCAGGGTGTTTTTTAAGTATATAAGCAAAATTATGTTGTCCGAAACTTTCCATTTGATCTAAGGCAAAAGGAATTGTCTTAGTCATTATAGAGTCTGAAATAGCAGATGCATTATAAATTGGCTTGCATGAAAATTTTTTGTGTAAACGATAAGCAAATTCAGTGTCTCCACCTCCATAACTTTTCATTGTGGCATCTTGTCCACCTAATGAAGTAAAAAATCTAGTAGGTAAACCAAGATTACCTGTTGTTATATAAGTAAAGGGAATCTCCTGTCCATTCTTATATTTTCTTTTCCCTCTTGTATGTAGATATGCTGCCCACAGATTTGTGTTTGCATTTTGATATATAATATCACCAATAGAGACGGTATTATTCTGTTTTAGAATAGAGTGATGTTGCTGCAGAAAATCTTTTCGGGGGACACAATCCGAATCACAAAAAACTAAAAATTCTGATTCCACATAAGGTAAGCTTAAATTTCTGGTTGCATTTCTTCCATGATTTTGATAATCTGCATGTTGAAGAATTCTTATAGAATACGGTGCTTTGTTTGAATAGTCTTGTAAAAAAGAAAGTGTTTCATCAGTAGAACCATCAATACAAACAAAAACTCGAAAATTCTTTATGGTTTGATGTTCAAAAGCTAAAAGACAGTTCTTTAACTCTTCGTAATTATTATATGTTGGGATGATAATATCGAATAAAAACATAGTTATGTATACTTTTTAAGGCCAGATTTTGCAAAATGAAAGATATCGGGAATTGCCCTGAAAAAGTCTTTCAAAGTAAAAACCTGTTTATTAATTGCAAAACGAATTCCAAATATGGCAAAACTTACATTGTAAAAGATAGTGCCAAATGAGACCATTGATTCTGCATGAACAATACCAATTAACACAGAAGCTGTTATGCCAGCTAAACAACTAATTATTGAATTAAACAATAGAGCAGGCATAT
>JALRHN010000126.1 GCA_023259575.1 Candidatus Kapaibacterium sp.
CTTATTTCTGCAACAATGTGATATTTTTCAGGTCTTCTGTGAGGATTATTAGTGATAGCCAAAATCATTTTTATCATCAGTGAGTCAGGATCATCACTTGTCTCTGGTGATAAAATAATGATAGATTTAGCGGTATGTGGATTGATGATTTCTAAATCAGTTAAGTCTATTGGGTTACCAGTTCTACAAACAATCTTCGTATTAGCAAAGTCTTCGATTTTCATGAGTATTTCATCTTCCATTTCAACTTTGTCTTTTTCGGCTAAAATCGAAATACAAGCATTTTTTTTACCTTTATTAGCTGTAATAAGCTCGCTGATAATGTAAAAAATCTGAGGTGACCATCCTAAAATGACTGTATGATCATTTTCTATTACTAATGAACGACCTTTTCTTAAGTTTTCTAATTGCTTTGCTATACCACTGTTTAAAACACCGATAAGGATTGAAATCAAAACCATCCCACCAAGTGTAGCTATAAACATCAATGTCATAAACATCCAATTACCCTTATTGGCGCTTATAACTCCTCCATCTAGAGAATGTAAGACTGTAGACCACACTAAATCCCAAAAGCCTAAAGAACTTGATTCACTATTATTGATACCTAATAAAGCACCAATTATTGCAATTAAAAAAACAAAGATGACTGATATAAAAAACAAACCAGAGATAAGAGATATTACTCCCTTAGACATCAATGTGTCAAATTTATATTGCAAGTAGTTTTTTGTAGATCTGAGAGGCATATCATTTCAAGAAAAAATAAATAATCATTACTGTAAATTACAAAAAATAGAAGTTTTACATTATCACATATATAAAAAAACCATTATCGTTTAAATAATGGTTTATGTATAATTAATATTATTAATTAGAAACTTCAGTTTTTTTTCTAAATCTGGAATGAGAGTTTTCTAAAAATATTTTTTTTGAATGTGAGAGTTGTATTTGTTTGTTGGAAGATATTGGAGAAACTGTTTTATGAGGTTTCAATATTTTTAATGTTGATGGTTCTGTGTGTATAGGTTTAGATTCTATATACTTAGGAGTTTGCAATGTATGTATCATTGGATATTGTTGATTCCATGAAAGAGATTCATTCTTAAGAGTATTGATATCTTTTGGTGTATAATGCAGTAACACATATGAAATTATTCCAATGAGCGAACAACCAATCACTACTTTTGCAACAGTTATTCCCTTCAATGAAGAAAATAATGCATGAGTGCTAGAACTTATTGAAGGTACTACATGTAAAGATTCCGAAAAATTAATTGCAGTATATGCCAAATCATGCTGCAAAAATGTTTTTGTTTGATGTTCAATCGTTGTAGTTAACAAAGAATCAGCATCAAATAACTCTTTCAAATGATTATCCGTTTGTAATCGTGAAAGAAAATGTGAAGATTCTTCAGGTGACATTAAACCAGATGTAAATCGATCGATTTCAATATGTGGTGATATATCCATTATCGTGTCCAAAATGTAACATTCTATTTACTCTTATCATTCTTTTGATATCTAGAGACAATTTCTCTAAGCTGAGCTCTTGCTCTAGAAGCTCTTGTCCATACAGCATTCGGAGATATCTTGAGCATTTCTGCAATCTCATCAAATCTATATCCACAGTACATATGCAAAACAAGTAATTCTCGATCTTCAAATTTTAATGCATTCAGAGAAGTATTAACAAGTTCTTCTACAGAAGTGCTACCTGGTTGATTAACTGAAGGTAATCGAAAGTCATCTAATGAATCAATTGAAACAACTTGTTTTTGTAGCTTAATATGATTTAAACAAAGATTTCTAGCTATAGTAAAAATAAAACCAGTAGGGTTCAAAATATTCGGTTCTTCTTGAAACCGTAATTTTATAATCCTTTCCCATACTTCTTGAGTAATATCTTCAGCTATATATGTATTACTAACAATCTTTGCACAATAAAGATAAATTCTTTTATTAAATGTGTTGAACAATAATAAAGCTGCTTTATCATCTCCTTTTAAGAAAAGATTGAACAGTTCAACAATGTCGTTTGACATGCGTTGATCTATTGATTGAGGAGATTCATTTTTAGCTTGATTATCATTGCCAACAGGCATAATTAAACTCTTGCGCAATAGTATTAAGACAAATAAAAGTATATAAAACTTACAGACATATATTAATAATTATCAATTTGAGCTTTTTGAAGACTTCCAGAATAATCTACATATACTGTTTTCCACTCTGTAAAAATATCAAATGCTGTCCAACCACCCTCACGATGTCCATTCCCAGTTCCTTTAATACCTCCAAATGGCATATGAGCTTCGGCTCCGATTGTTGGAGCATTTATATAAGTGATACCAGCTTGAATATCTCGCACTGCTTGGAAAGCAGCATCTACGCTGCCTGTAAATAGAGATGAAGATAAACCATAATGACAATCATTTGCCAAGTCAATTGCATGTTGTAATGAATCAGCTTTTGATACCGATAAGACTGGCCCAAAGATTTCTTCTTTAAATATTCTCATTTGTGGCAATACATCAATGAAAATAGTTGGCTTGAAAAAATGTCCTTTTGCACATTCATTTTTGTCTTCTATATCGCCACCAAGAACACAAATAGCTCCTTCTGCTTTTCCAATACGAACATATTCTTGAATCTTTTCTAATTGTTTTTGATTAATTACAGGTCCCATTTGTGTGCTCTCATGTAATCCATTACCGATTCTGATTGAAGTAGCTTTTGTAATTAATTTATTGATAAAATCATCATAGATATCTTTATGTAAAATCAATCTTGAAGTTGCTGTACAACGTTGACCTGTAGTTCCAAATGCTCCCCATAAAACACCTTCTAAAGCTAAGTCCATGTTTGCATCATTCATTACTATTTGAGCATTTTTTCCACCCATTTCTAATGAACATTTTTTATTTAAAGCACCACATTTAGATGCAATAGCAGTACCTGTTGCTGTTGAGCCAGTAAATCCAATAACACTAATGTCTGGATGATCTACTAATAATGAACCTGTAAAGCCTTTTCCATAAACTACATTAAATACACCAGCAGGTAATCCTGCTTCTTCAAGTATTTCAGCAAAAATATGGGCAGAATGAGGAGAATCTTCGGAAGGTTTAAAAACTACGGTATTTCCACAAGCTAAGGCTGGAAGTATCTTCCAAGATGGAACTGCAATTGGAAAGTTCCAAGCTGTTATAATTCCACAAACACCAATAGGCATTCTAAATGACATATTCATTTTATTTGGCATCTCACTTGGAGTTGTATAGCCAAATAATCGTCTAGTTTCAGTTGCAGCATAATATGCTGTATCTATTGCTTCTTGTATATCTCCTAATGTCTCAAATATAGGTTTACCCATTTCTCTTGTCATTATTTTAGCAAGTTCATCTTTTCTTCTTGTAAAAATATCTCCAGCTTTACGTAAAATATCACCTCTTTTGGGTGCAGGTAATTTACTCCAAGAGTTAAAAGCTAATGTTGCAGCCTTTACAGCATCATTAACATCAATAGCATTTGAATCGGGAAATATACCGATGCAATCATCCCTATCAGCAGGATTGGTATTAACAAAAGTTTCTGCGGAATTAGAAGAAGTGAAAACTCCACTAATATAATTATGAAAATGTGTCATTGATTAATGTCCTTTATATAAGTATAATATTCGGTTGACAAAGATAATGTAATCGTGTATTCTATTCAATCTAAAGGATAAAAACTGAAGATTTTGAGTATCATAGATTATAATCTTAGTAAATTTGCTTTAAAATCATTTATAGAGTGTTAAAACCTATGAAAAACAAATTGCAAGTCCCATCTTCTAAAGAAGAATTATACTTTTTAGAAGGTCCAAAATCTAGGCTTAAGGAATTACTATTTACATTCTCTATATGTAAAGAATTTATTCTGGGATTTAGAATTCTTCACTTTGTTGGACCTTGCATTACAGTATTTGGATCTGCTAGATTTAAAGAAAATCATCCTTATTATGAATTAGGTGTTGAAGTTGGAAAAAAGTTAGCAGAATTAGGATTTACAGTTATGACTGGTGGTGGACCTGGTATTATGGAAGCAGCAAATAAAGGTGCTTTTCAACATGGTGGTTTATCTGTAGGTGCTAAAATTTTGCTTCCTTTCGAACAATATCCGAATGTTTTTATGCATTCATTTGCAACGTTTAAGTATTTTTTTGTGAGAAAGTTTTTATTGTTTAAATATTCTTATGGTTTCATTGTATTGCCAGGAGGAGTTGGAACCATGGATGAACTATTTGAAGCTTTAACTTTGATTCAAACAAAAAAAATTAAAGATTTTCCAATTGTAGTTTTAGGAACTCAATTTTATTCAAGTCTTAATGTTATGCTTAATACCATGGCTGATGAAGGAGCTATTGATAAAGAAGATTTATCTCTTATTTTGTTTACTGATTCAATCAAAGAAGCCATTGAACATATACAAAAACATTCAGTTGAAAAATATGGTCTTAAATCTCCAGTTCCTTCTGGATTTTTGGGTGAAAATAATCTAAGAAATTAATAGTGAATCTTGTACTAATCAATTTTATATATGTCTAAACTAGTTACTACGTTAAAGAAAATATTTATAGGCGAAGGTAAAAATCTTAATGATACATCAATGTTTCATAAATTAACTCTCGTTGCATTTTTTGCATGGGTTGGTTTAGGAGCAGATGGATTATCATCGTCTTGCTATGGACCGGAAGAGGCATTTAGAGCATTAGGAGAATATCCATATTTATCCATATTTATAGCGATAGGAACAGCTATCACTATTATGGTTATTAGTGCTAGCTATTCACAGATTATTGAATTATTTCCTTCAGGTGGCGGAGGATATTTAGTTGCTAGTAAATTATTGTCTCCTGAAATTGGAATGGTAGCTGGTTGTGCATTATTAATAGATTATGTATTAACTATTACTATATCAATAGCCAGCGGTGTGGATGCATTATTTAGTTATTTACCTTTAGAATATCATGGCTATAAGCTAATTGCTGGAATAATGGGGACAGCATTATTAATCATACTCAATCTGCGTGGAATTAAGGAATCAGTAACATTCCTATTACCGATATTTATGGTATTTGTCATTACCCATGTTGCTGCTATTTTTTATGTATTCGGTACTCATCTTTTCGAATTACCAGATGTAGCCCAAAAAACAGCACATCAATTTGGTTCTGCAACTTCACAATTAGGTTGGTGGGGAACCATTGTCCTTTTATTAAGGGCTTATAGTATGGGTGCTGGTACATATACAGGAATTGAAGCTGTAAGTAATGCAATGCCAATACTTCGAGAACCAAGGGTTGAGACAGCAAAAACGACAATGAAATATATGGCAGTTTCATTAGCTTTTGTTGCAGTAGGATTAATGATAGCATATGCTTTATTCAATGTTCAACATATTGAAGGTAAAACATTAAATGCTGTGTTATTTGATAAATTAACGATGAATTTAGGTAGTGAGTTATCTAGTACAATACTTTTTATTGTATTATTTAGTGAGGCTGTTCTTTTATTTGTAGCTGCTCAAGCTGGTTTTCTAGGTGGACCACAAATACTTTCAAATATGGCTTTGGACAGATGGTTTCCTACACGTTTTGCCATGCTAAGTGATAGATTAGTTACACAAAACGGAGTATTATTAGTTGGAATAACCGCCGGTATTATCATGTTGTTGTCTGGCGGATCTGTTCATTTATTAGTCGTTTTATATTCAATCAATGTGTTTATAACATTTACATTGTCACAATTAGGAATGGTAAGACATTGGTTACAAGTAAAAAACACATTTAAATATTGGAAACGCAAGATTGCTATTAATGGATTAGGATTAGTGTTATCAGCATTTATTCTCATTGCTGTAGTAATAATCAAATTTACAGAAGGTGGTTGGATAACTCTTATTATGACTG
>JALRHN010000127.1 GCA_023259575.1 Candidatus Kapaibacterium sp.
ATTGCATCCTTTTATAGGAATTTGGGATGACCATGAAACAGCAAATGATTCATGGCCAGGTGGAGCAGAAAATCATAATCCATTAATCGATGGGGACTGGCAAACAAGAAAATTTGCAGGTGAAAAGGCTTATTTTGAATGGTTACCAATTAGAGAACAATCAGTACAAGGAAAAATATATAGAACAATCAATTATGGTGGGCTATGTGATATTTTTATGATTGATACTCGTTTAGAAGGGAGAGATAAACCATTAGGAGCAAAAGATACTACTTCAAAAGCAGTTGACACTGTTTTATGGAATAGTCCAACCAGAACTATTCTTGGAAACAATCAGTTCGACTGGTTGACCCAATCGCTCAAATCATCAAAATCTCAATGGAAAATCATTGCAAATCAAGTTATGATGATGCCTTTAGCTGGATTTACAAATCTTGATTCATGGGATGGCTATCCAGCAGAAAGAGAAAAGTTATTACGATATCTAAAAAATAATTCTATCAATAATACACTTGTTGTAACCGGCGATATTCATTGTACATGGGCTTCTGATTTACCAGTTATACCTAGAGATACATCATATAAGCCTTTAACAGGCGAGGGCTCTGTTGCTTGTGAATTTGTAACCCCAAGTATAACATCAGCAAATATTAATGAATTACAAAATTTACCACCAAATACCCCTCAAAGTAAAGCTATAGCAGGGCAGTTAAAATTTATCAATCCTCATATTAAAGAAATTGATTTAGATAATCATGGCTATGTAATATTAGATTTACAATCAGATAAAGCACAGGCAGACTGGTATTTTGTAGATTCTACCAATACCAGAAATAAAGGTGAATATTTTTACAAAGGATACTATACCTTAAGTGGCAAAAATGCCATAAAACCAGCAGTTTCAAATATGCCTACTTTGGCTGGAGGGCCTGCAAATCCCGATGAATTACCAATACAAATCAAAGAATCTTCAACAGAATATATATTGGGTATTGGCAATTATCCCAATCCATTTATCAATAATACATTGATACATTATGCAGTTTCTACTTTTTCTGTATTATCACTGATTGTTTATGATATTCAGGGTAAAGAAGTATTAAAAGGCTTTATGAATGTTGAACATCAACCAGGACCATATGTTTTTGAATTAGATGCACTTCATTTACCTTCTGGCACATATTCTTATAAAATAATTTCTGAACATCAAATCATTACTAAATCGATGAATATTGTTAAGTAATATGAAGGCTGATATACGATCAAGAGCGTGGAATTACTTTTCCATGCTCTTTTTGTTTACAATGCATTATGGTATTTTTGACAAAGAATGAAACAAATCTTCAATGTATTTTCTTATATGCCTTCTTTTAAGCATGCCACATAAAAAAGTTATATCCATCATTAATGCAAAAGTTAATAATCTTAAGAATGTATCTTGTGATATACCAAGGAATGCCCTAACAGTTATATCTGGTGTCAGTGGCTCTGGTAAGTCATCATTAGCTTTCGAAACTTTATATGCTGAAGGACAAAGAAGATTTGTTGAATCACTTTCTAGCTATGCAAGGCAGTTCTTGGATAGAATGCAGAAGCCAGATGTAGAAAGTATAACTGGATTGCCTCCCGCAATTGCAATCGAACAAAGAGGTTTTGCCAGAAATCCACGTTCAACAGTTGCTACAACAACAGAAATTTATGATTATTTACGACTTCTGTATGGCAGAATTGGACAAACAATCTGCACATGTGGAAGAGAAGTAAGAAAAGATACACCGCATTTTGTAGCAGAAACAATTCTCAATTGGAATCAAGGAGATAGGGTATTTATTCTGTTTCCTATAATAGATGAAGATAGACCAATAAAAGAATCAATCCATGCATTAATGGAAAATGGATATTCAAGAGCCATCCTTCCAGGTTCTGACACCATAATCGATTTGCACAGTGCAATGCCTGATGAACATCTTTTACAAGAACTATTAATACTAGCTGATAGAGTAATCATCAATTCAGATCAAGAAACAAAATCTAGAATAACAGATTCTTTAGAAACTGCTTTTACTTTGGGAAGAGGAAAAGTAATAGTAAGGAATCTTAGTCAGCATGAAGATCATTTTTTTAGCACTTTATATGAATGTGCTTTTTGTAATAAAATGTATCAAGAACCAGAACCCAGATTATTCTCTTATAATAGTCCTTTTGGTGCCTGTAAAGTATGTCAAGGTTTTGGTAGAAGCATTGGCCTAGATAAAGATTTAATCATTCCAGACAAAAGTTTAAGTATAGAAAAAGGAGTGATTCATCCTTTTAGATCCCCAGGATTTACAGAATATCACAGAGATTGTTTGGATTTTGCCAGAAGACATTCTATACCAGTTAATATTCCATATTCTATATTAACAGAGCATCAAAAACAATTACTATGGGATGGAGATACGTTATTTGATGGCATTTCTGGTTTTTTTACAATGGCCGAACAAAAAGCTAATTCTAAAGTAGGTTTTAGAGTATTATTGTCAAGATATAGAGGTTATACACAATGTTATAATTGTGGAGGAGGACGCCTCTCTGAATCTGCTCGAAGAGTATTCGTGGGAGGTAAAAATATTCCAGAAATTATGAATATGACTCTGGCTGAAGCTTCTGAATATTATCATCATATACCACTAAATGCATATCAAATTTCTATCGCTGAATTGGTATTAAAAGAGATACAATCCCGACTTACAATGCTTGTGGATATTGGCTTAGAGTACATTACATTAGATAGAATGGCGCATACATTATCTGGTGGAGAATCTCAGAGAATTACTTTAGCAACTTCTTTAGGCAGTTCTTTGGTAGGTACTTTATATGTTTTAGATGAACCAAGTATTGGTTTACATCCAAGAGATACATGGCGATTACTTACTTTACTAAAAAAACTACGATCATTAGGAAATACTGTAGTTGTTGTAGAACATGATCCTGAAATTATAAGACAGGCAGACAATATATTAGATATTGGGCCTAAAGCCGGGGAATTAGGTGGTGAGATATTATTTAGTGGAACTGTACATGATATGCTTAATGATTCAAAATCGATCACTGGTGCATATTTGTCTGGAAAAAAGCAAGTCTCTATGCCAAAGTCTCGATCAAAAGGCAATGGACATACTATCGAAATTATAAAACCAATGGAAAGAAATTTAAAGGGAGATACAGTTTCTTTTCCATTAGGATGTATAACAGTTATTACCGGTGTATCAGGAAGTGGAAAAAGCACACTTGTTCATGAAGTATTAGCACCTGCTTTAAAAAAGAAATTCACTGGTTATGCTGGCTCTGCAGGAGCAGTTCAAACAATCCTAGGAAGCGAACATATTCAAGGTATCGAATTAGTTGATCAAACTGCAATTGGTAAATCGTCTAGATCTACCCCAGTAACCTATACTAAAGCTTTTGATGCAATTAGAGATGTATTTGCAGACACACAAGCAGCAAAACAAATGGGGTGGAGGCCAGGAACTTTCTCATTTAATGTTCCAGGAGGCCGTTGTGAAGCATGTGAAGGCGAAGGATATGTAACTGTAGAAATGCAATTTTTACCTGATCTATCACTAGAATGTGAATCGTGTAATGGAACCCGATATAAAAAAGAAGTGAGAGCTGTATTATATAAAGGTAAATCCATTGTAGATGTTCTTGGTATGACAGTAAATGAAGCATTAGAATTTTTTACTGGAAATAAAAGAATCTATAATAAATTACACACATTGCAGCAAGTAGGCTTGGGTTATATTCGTTTAGGACAACCAAGTAGTAAATTATCAGGTGGCGAAGCACAAAGGATTAAACTTGCTTCTTGTATAGATGAATCACAAACGGAACAAATTCTCTATGTTTTTGATGAACCTACAACTGGTTTACATGTAGATGATATCGAAACATTGCTTATTTGCTTTAATAGATTAATTGAGAAAGGACATACCGTTCTTATTATTGAACATAATCTTCATATCATTGCTGCTGCAGATTTCATTGTAGATTTAGGCCCAGAAGCTGGCGAAAGGGGTGGATATGTTATTGCTCAAGGAACACCTGAACATATAGCATCTCTAGACCATTCTTATACCGGAAAGGCTCTTAAACAGCATTTCATTACTTACAGTTGATTTTTATGGTAAAACATACAAAAAACATAATAAGAATTCTTTTTAGTACAATTATCGTATTAGCATCTTCTTATATAGCCCTAAAAAGTATAGATTTTTCAAAATTGTGGGAAACAATGATTCATGCAAATTATTGGTGGGTGCTTGCATCTATTCCAATTATGATTGTGTCTCATTGGCTAAGAGCTGTAAGATGGAAAACAATGCTAGCCCCAGTAGTTCCAAATCCCTCTGTGTGGAGCATGTTCTCTGCTATTATGATTGGATATGCAGTAAACAATATTATTCCTAAAGGTGGAGAATTATTAAGACCTCTCGTTTATAGCAGAAGAGCAAAAATTCCATTTTCTACAGTTATGGGTTCTATGATTGTAGAGCGTTTTTTTCTTGATGCAATTATGGTTTTATTACTTATTGCTGGTGTATTTGTTTTTCAAAGAAGTGATATAGAACATGCATTCCCATGGTTTTCTTGGGGACAAATGATAATGGTTATGGTAATGCTCTTGATGATTATCATTCTCATATTAATCATAGCGTTTTTTCCCACTTTAACAGATTCATTGCTCAGATTAACAATAAAACCATTCTCTGAAAAATTCTATCAAAAACTTCATGATATAACCGATACATTCGAGCATGGATTCGAAATCATAAAAAACCCTTCTCAATATATACGCTTGCTTATAGAATCATTCGCAATTTGGTTTAGTTATCTTATTCCAATGTGGATAATGTTCTATTCTTTTGATTTTGGGCCTAGATTCGGATTAGATTTTATAGATGCAACATTCTTGTTTTCAGTAGGAACTTTGTCTCAATTTACACCTGCTCCCGGTGGAATTGGTGTCTATCATTCTTTGATTCAGACAGCAATGACTTCTCTTTATGGTGTTTCGCCAGAGGAAGCATTAGCATATGCAACCCTTACACATGGATTAAATCTTATAGTCTGTTTCGCTTTAGGTGGTGTTTTCTTTATCTATGAAAATCGCATACAGCCATTGCCACATTCTAGTACTGATTTAGATAAGGAATTACAATCATGAATGCTTTTATTGTGATTGGTATAGGTGGTGCATGTGGAAGTATTGCCAGATTTGCTATAAGTACCTGGATGAATGGAACTACTGGGCTTTTTCCTGTTGGTACATTTATTGTAAATGCTTTAGGATGCTTTATCTTAGGTTTTTTATTTTCTTATTCCGAACAAAAACTATCCGATACACTGTATAAAGGAATTGGAACAGGATTTTGCGGAGGTTTTACAACCTTTTCAGCTTTTAGTTTAGAATCATATTCTTTATGGAAAAATCACCATATCGTCGAAGCTTTTTTATATACTTCTTCTAGCTTCATCGTTGGATTAGCTGCAATTACTGCTGGCATCCTTTTAGGAGGATTATTAAGAAAATAAAGCTATCCTTATCTTAATGATGATAAAAAGGCTTCTAAAGACATAGTTTGCTGAGTACCTTCTTGTAAATTTTTGACAATACATTCCGACTTATCAGCTTCTTCTGGTCCAATTATAATGGCAAATTGTGCATTATGCTTATCAGCATCTTTCATCTGTGCCTTTAAAGAACGATTCTGAACATCTGTAATCACAATATTATTAGTAGTATTTCTAATCAGATGAGCAGTTTGAATAGCCTTTAATTTTGCATCATTACTTTCAAAGCCAATGATATAATAATCAGGATTAATTCTATCAGGTGAAAATCCATGGGCATTCATTGCTATTATTAATCGCTCAATTCCAAAAGCAAATCCAATACT
>JALRHN010000128.1 GCA_023259575.1 Candidatus Kapaibacterium sp.
TATCATCAAACATCAAATCAAAAGATATTATCTCCATTAGAAAGAGCATTTCAATATATCTCTTTAGAAAAGAAAGATATTAGTGTTATCATTATGTATGGTATACTTATAGGAGTTGTATCGCTTGTAACTCCTTTAACTATCAATGCATTAGTTACAACTATATCTGCTGGTGTTTTTACAATGCCATTACTTGTGCTATCTGGGATTATCTTTATTGGATTATTAGTTGCTGGAGCAATAGGAATTGTACAAGCTTATGTAGTTGAAATATTACAACAAAGATTATTTGTGAACACTGCATTTGAGATTGGATACAAATTTCCGCATGCCAAACAATCAGTATTTCAGCAGGAGTATGCACCTGAACTTTTAAATAGGTTTTTTGATGTCATTACATTACAAAAGGGTATTAAAAAGTTATTGATAGATGGATTAAGTGCACTGATTATAGGTACAGCTGGATTAGGACTATTGGTATTTATAAGTCCTACACTTTTAGCTTTAGGACTTTTATTCATCATTTTATCTTTAAGTATTGTATATGTGTTGGGAAAAGATAGCTTAAAAACCAGTATCATAGAATCTAAGAAAAAATATGATGCTGCTGCTTTCCTAGAGGATATAGCTAGGTGTGTACACAGTTTTAAATTATCCGGTAATAATGATTTTATCTTAAGAAAAATCGACGAATTATCTCATGATTATGTAAAAGAGCGGAAAATACACTTTAAGATTTTAATACGCCAAATCATTGGTTTTACATTTATTAGATCTATAGTCAATACAGGTGTTTTAGCTATTGGTGGTTATTTAGTTTTTGAACGTCAAATTACCTTAGGACAATTAGTAGCAACTGAATTAGTGATCGTTTCTTTAATTACTGCATTAGAAAAGTTAACAAATCAATTAGAAGTCATTTATGATACATTAGCAGCATTTGATAAAGTTGGTAATATTACTGATATAGAATTAGAAAGAATTGGCGGAAATCTTTTGCCACATTCTGATCACGGAATTGCATTGCATTGTGAGCATATAGCTTTTACTTATGATTCAGTTCCAATATTAAAAGATATTTACTGCTCTATACCTGCAGGACAAAGAGCCGCAATAGTTGGAAAAAGTGGTGCGGGCAAATCTACTTTAGCCCATCTTATTGTGGGTTTGTTAGACACGTCAATGGGATCTATATTAATTGATGATAATGATTTAAGAATTTTAGATTTATCTCATTTAAGAAATCAAATAGGATTTGTTTTTCCACATGATGAGATTTTTGAAGGTACGATATGGGAAAATATTACATTAGGTAGAGATTGGATATCTGGAAAAGATGTGATGGATGCCGTAAGAATCACTCAATTAGATGATTCTTTGATGAGATTACCCAATGGACTTCAAACCAAAACAGTTAGCTATGGAAAAAATTTATCTACAGGGCAAATTAGGCGAATCATGATTGCTAGAGCTATTGTTCATAAACCTAGACTTCTAGTACTAGATGAAGCATTTACAGGAATCGAAGAAAATATGAAATTAGAAATCATTCAGGATTTATATTCAAAAAAGAATGATTGGACAATATTATCAATTACTCATGATCCTGAAGTTGTATCAAAATCAGAAGCTGTTTATGTGATTTCTGATGGTAAAATTATAGAAAAGGGGACACCTCATTCTTTATTTACATCGAATGACTCACTCTTCAAAAAAATGTTTCCTGAATTATCCCTACAACATAATACTGTATCCCTACAAGAACATAATAAGGAGGATAATTAATATGAATATAGAACATAATTCTCCTCTTCATAATGATAATCATATGCATAATCAAGAGTATCGATCAATTCGTTTTGTTAAGTCCAAACACTCTTTAAGAATATTTGCTTATGTGTTAATATCCTTATTTATTCTTCTTGTAATTCTCCTTTTGGTTGTACCATGGGTGCAAACCGTTACAGGTAAAGGAAAAGTTACAGCTTTGGTTCCAGGGCAACGTCCACAAACAATTAATAGTCAGATTACTGGAAGATTAGTTTCATGGCTTGTTGTAGAAGGACAACATGTTGAAGCGGGAGATACAATTGCAATTTTAGCTGATATCGATTCTAAATTTCTTGATACTGCTTTAATTCAAAATCAACAAAAACAGTTAGATGCGATTGAGCAAAGAAGGGGAAGTATTATCTCACAGATTTCTGCATTAAGAGGCCAAATCGAAGCTGAAACAGATGCAAGAAGTTCTGGAGTAAATGCAAGCAAAGAAAAAGTAGAACAAGCTAAACAAAGGCGTATTGCTTTAGAGGAAAGGCTTAAACAAGCAATATTAGATCTCAATGTTGCTAAACAACGTTTCCAAGATAGAAAATCTCTATTTGAACAAGGATTACTTTCACAAAGACAGTATGAAAACGCTCAGGTAGAACAACAAAAAGCAGATGTTGCTCTCATAACTCTTAAAGCGGATATTGAAGCAGCTAGAAGACAAGAATTAGAGGCTTTAGAAAATGTTAAGAATAAAGAATCAGAAGGAACATCAAAGATTTTAAAAGCAGTTGCAGATGAGTCAAAAGCATTGGAATCAGTTGCATCCATTGATAATTCTATTTTTAAAGGTCGTTCAGATCTAAATGCATTTTATCAAAGAAAAGAAGCATCAATTGTGAGGGCTCCGATAAAAGGCAAAATTGTTAGATTATTTGCTCTTGGTATGGGGGAAACTGTAAAGCAAGGTGATAAGTTAGCAGTATTGGTTCCCGAAGCACAATCGCTAGCTGTTGAAATTCGTATCTCTGGAAATGATGCACCATTATTAAGTATTGGTAGAAAAGTACGATTACAATTTGATGGTTTCCCAGCTTTTCAAATTAGAGGCTGGCCCTCTGCATCTGCGGGAACATTTGGTGGAGTTATTTCAGTAATTGATGCAGTAGATGATGATCAATATTCTGGATCATTTAGAATAGTAGTAAAACCAGACCCACAAGATGTGCCATGGCCTAATTCTACATATTTAAGGCCAGGCACCAAAGTAGCTGGCTGGATGCAATTGAATACCGTATCATTAGGGTATGAATTATGGCGTCAGTTTAATGGTTTCCCAATTTCATTAGATGTTCCAACTAAAAAGAGTGATTCAAAACAATCAATTAATGAAGAGAGTAAAGAGTGAAACGTTTCTTTATTATGCTATGTGTTTTGTTTGTTCATTTTCAGAGTAATGGACAAATTTTGGAAGACTTTTCATTCCAAAATCCTGATATTCAAAATGCAGATACATTAACGTTACAACAGGTATTTGCAGTTATTAATGCAAATCATCCCAAATTACAAGTTAGTGAGCTTGGTGTACAAAGTGCGAAAGCCTCTGTTCTATCTGCTTGGGGTAGATTAGATCCTGCTATTAATGGTGAAATTACTTCTAAAAATGAAACTGATAAATTTAAACAGCAAACTGCTATGGCTGAATTATCGATACCAATCTTTTGGGGACAAAAAATCAGTGCTTCATGGAAAAGAAATATTGGGCTATTCGATCAAGACAATTCAACTAGTTTAAATGGAGAGTCTTCGATCGGAATTTCATTTCCATTATGGAGAAATATTCTTATTGATAAAAACCGAGCAGCAATTCTTAAAGCTGAGCAATTACCAACTATTGCTGATGCCGCAATAATTGAAAACAGAAATGAATTGTTTTTGAAAAGTTCCGAAAAATATTGGGAATGGTCTGGAGCTTTAATGAAGTATTCAATTGCAAAAAATCTGATGCGATTAGCAGAGATCAGATTATCTGGTATCATAGAAGAACATAAAAAGGGAGAAAGAGCTAAAATTGATAGCATTGAAATGACACAAGAATTATTAAGAAGAAAAGGTTTGCTGATTAAATCAAGACGAGATTATGAAAAAGCAGCTATTGCTGTAGGACAGTATATCTGGAATAAAGATGGAACTCCTGCTTTGTTCCCATCTGATATTGTACCAACTGCTATGAATGAACCACTCTTAATTTCTAAGTTGACATATGCTAATGATAAAGAAAAAGCTTTAAAAACAAGACCAGAAATATCTCAAATACGTGGAGAAATTTCTATGGCTGATATTGAAACACAACTTACAAATGAACTTTGGAAGCCCGATATCAATGTAAAGTTTGCTCCTTTTAATACTCAATCATTCCAAAATGGTTCACAACAAATTGATTATAAAATTGGTGTTCAAGCCGAAATGCCCTTATTATTAAGAAATGCAAATGGTGTAAAACAGCAGGCCGAAGTGAAACAACAATCATTACAATTAAAAGAATCTCTACTACTCAGAACTATTTCTGCTGAAATTGATGATGCAACATCAGAATTAATTGCTTCTTACCAGCAATATATTGCTGCTAAACAAGAAAATAATGCAGCTATTCAAATGGAAAATGCTGAAAGACAATTATTAATTCAGGGTGAGAGTTCATTATTTACAGTTAATTTAAGAGAAAGGTTTTCTGCTGAATCCGCCGGTAGAGTTGTTGATGCTTTAATACAATATCACAAAGCCTTCTCTATGTATCAATGGTCAATAGCAGGTTTTTAATGAATATTACTATCAATCTTGATGAATACGAACATTCACCTACATCGGCCTTTGCCTTAAGAAATCCATGGAAAACCAAACTTGGAAAACATATCATTCAATGTGCAATTCAATTGATTGAATCAGATGGATATGAACAATGTACATTTAAAAAAATTGGAGCAATCATTGGTTCTCCAGAGGCATCATTATATAGATATTTTGAAAGCAAGCATAAATTACTTCTCTTTATTATGTCATTGTATTGGTTCGCTTTAGATAAAGCATATAAACAGGTATTAATGCACTCACAATCACCTGAAGATTCCCTAAAAGATGTGATTAAGTTATTGTCAGCACCAAACAATATTGAAATCGAAGATTCTGTCCTACAAGGTGATTTACTAAATAATATCGTAATAGTAGAATCTTCAAAAGCTTTTCTTACAAAACATGTAGATGAAGATAATTTGGAAGGTGCTTTTTTAACTCTTAAAGCATTTGCATCAAACATTGCACATAATATTCTTCTTATTAATCCCGATTACCCTTATTCTCGTGCTTTAGCTTCTACTATTATAGAAATCCCTTTACAACAATCTCATTTCTCAAAACATTTACCCTCATTAACAGAATTCAAAACGATTAACAGTAATAGAAATGAATGCTCAGAATGGCTATTGCATCTGATTATGAATGCTGTAAAAAAGTAAAGTCTTTATAAACCTTTGTAAATCCTGTATTTCTTTATATCTGTTGCCAATGATTTAAAAATTGCTGTTAAAACAGCTGCATCATCTATATATCCAATGAGTGGAATAAAATCTGGGGTTAAATCTGTTGGGAGTAAAAAATATAAAAGCCCTGAAATAAGTAATGCTTTGGATTTCCAATGCAAAGAAAAGGACTTATCTAATAACATAGCATAAGCAGTTCTAACATGATGCAATAACTCTTTTATCGAATTGCTAGAAGAATGTTCTAATGAAGAAATTTTATCAGGAATTTCTTTCTGAATTCGATGTATATCTTCTGTTTTGATATCCCCGATAGAAGAATCTGAAGACATATTCCCCTCATCTTCATTAGAATCTTTCATAAAGATTATCCTGTTGGATGTTCATTTTTACTAGATTCTCTTGCTAATAAACCGTAAGGTATAATTACACAATATCCAATTGTTAATAATACTGGAGCTACAGAAACTGCTAAAGTATTATTCCATTGATTTGGATCATCAGAAATTGCTGTTGACATTAATCCATAAGCTATTGCTATTACTATAGCGCCAAGACCAATAATCTTATAATTATAACTTGTTAATGGAAAGCTCCATTCAGAATCTTGTATTTTTGATTGTGAAGATT
>JALRHN010000129.1 GCA_023259575.1 Candidatus Kapaibacterium sp.
AGAGAATCTGAATGCATTATCTTGAATAGGATAACCTGCATATTCCATCATTGTGGCATTAAATAGATTTAAAACAGAAGCTCTTACTCGAGCATTACCAAGTTTTGCTGATGCATAGATTTCTACTCCATTCCATCCCATTGTTTGAACCATATTAGATTCATAAGACATATTCATTGTCTGTGGTATATATCTAGAACCCGACGATGAAGCAATGCCAGATATAGTACAACCTCCAAGTATCTCACTATTACCTATTGACTGTTTATATTCTCCATTACATACGATATAGAGAGATGGATTTTCATGGATCGTAGAATCATCCAGAGTAGAGTTCTGATAGTGTACTTGTGCTTGCACTGTGATTTTATTTCCAATATTCACTAACATATTTGCCATGATACCACTATGAATTAATGAATTTTGTTGATTCATACGATCACCTAATAAATATGCTCTATTAGAATCATACACAGATGTAGCAATAAAAGGATTCTGTATTATTCTAATAAATGGCGATACTTTTATTGTAATATCTTTGTCATGATAACTCAATGGTGCATAAATAAGTGTATGCTTTTCTATTTGATAGTTACTAAGATTATCTATAAGACTAGGAATTCTTGAAGATATACTAAGATCAATACCTGCAGTAAAATGTGAAAATGAATAGAAAGATTTTATACCACTAAAGAATATATAAGTATCTCTCATTTTTTGGATTCTAAATCCTGATGCAATAGAAAGTTTATCTGTTGGTGTGTACAAAAAGTGAAGATATGAATGCCCATTAATGCCAGAATAATCTGATATCGATGAAGTAAAGGTATTATATTGATAAGATAGTCCTAATCCTACTGTAGATCGTATATTAGGATTCAACACATATTCAGCTCTTGATTCTATACCAGAGTGGACATTATTGATATGTTGAAAGAATGAAGTATCAATATACAATGCGTGTAAAGATCCATGATGTATCTCCCAGTTAGCAGTAGAAATATAGATAGAGCTTGTATATAATAATGAAGAATCTGAATGAGGAAGATATGTAATCGTACCAATAATATCATGCCTAAATTGCCTTCTATTCATATCGACAATAAGCACTTGTGCCGTTAATGGATCATTAAAAGTGGAATTTGAAGATAATCCACCATTATCATTAATACCATGATTAGTAAATAATTCTGTTAGTGATATTGATGTAGATTTTGTAGGATTATATCTAAAACCCGCTCTTAGATTCCATTGGTCAAATCCTGCATTCAAAAATCTGGAAGAAGAGGATTGTCTTCTAAATCCAAAAAATACATTGGCGTTCTGTGATATATTTTGCGAAAATAACCCTTCAGATGCTATATAATCATATGCAGCTTGTTGATATTGCATTCTTGTATATGGCTTCTCTGAAGAATATTGATTTAATTGTCCATAGATAAATACACCTGAAGAACCTCCAAATATTGCTGCATCAGTTCCAGACATTATAGTTAATGACTGTAATGATTCGAAAGAAATATTTTCTAGATTCATTGTTCCATAAGAGCAATCATTAAGTGGAACTCCATTAATTGATGCTTGAACATTATGTATTTGTGATCCAAAAATTGATATGCTACTGAATAATCCTTTATCACCCAGATGTTTAGTCATAAATGGACTAGAAGCAGAAATAATATCTGCCGTATTCAATGCATTGATAAGTTGAATATCATATTTAGTAATTTTTTTTAAAGGAATAGTAGATATAGGAGGTGCACCATGCAATTGCATAGGCACGATCAGAGTTGAATCAATATTCAGAGAATCTATTTGTGATATCAAGTATTGTGGCATTATATACATTGATAGGATACATATGACTATTATATATTTCTTATAATATATCACAATAAAATGCTCATACTAGATAAACCAAAAGCATCAATAGTTAAGAATCCTTCCCCATATTCTGCACCTATCATAGAACCAAAATATTGAGCTCGGGCAATTTGAGATTGCATAAATGCAGGAGTAGAAATATATGTTTCAGGTTCATCAGAATTGTGTTTATTCTCTACATATACTTGAGAGGAATAACATTGAATAGCTTCCATTTTTTTCCGAAAAGAGCTACTTATATCAACAATAAAATCAGGCTCTTGATGATAAGCTTGTATATAGGAAAATATTCTGGAAGGTCTATACGGTTCGAGAGTAATATCATTATGATATAATGACATTTGTTTTAAACCACTAAGAAAATATGCAGATCTGCACATTTTATGGACGGCTTCATGGTCAGGATGTCTTTCGAATGCTGGAGGAAATAAGAGAATTTTTGGCTTTATTAAACGAATATATGAAGCTAAATCTTTACTTAATTGTTGATCATTTTGTAATGAACCATCTGGATACTGAAGATTAAAACGTTGTTTAATACCCATAACTAAATCTGCATTCTGGGATTCTGCATATCGTTGTTCTACTGTACCTCTACTTCCTAATTCACCTTCAGAACAATCTATAATAGAAACAGAATAACCCTTGGAAGTAAAATCTATTATAGTTCCACCGCAACCAAGCTCGGCATCATCGGGATGTGCAGCAATAACTAAGATATCAGAAGTATAATCTGTCATTCTAAAAAATCCGAAATTGATAGCAGGTTCAATTACAATCTAGTAAATCGTTTTTTTAATGTCATAACAGATATGTATGCTGCCCCTACTATAAGTATAATACCAGTAATAAAAGCAGACAGCGAACCTAAAAAGGTACTTGAAGAAATGTCAGTAATAAAAGCTGATATTTCTTGGCTAAGAACAATTGCTGTTATTGTATACATAAAAACAATAACTGCTACTGACAAAAGGATTAAAAATGTCATATAGTTTTTCTCTCATAAAAGTACATTCTAACAAAGTTACTATTTTGAGTAATAAGTATTAGTTGTGAATTATAATGAATGTAAAAATTCCTTTACATGATTCATATACCATTGTGGCGTAGACGTAGCACCAGTGATACCAACAGAATTTTTACCAATAAACCAATTCTTATCAATCTCCGAAATATCTTCTACAAAGTACGTGTTGTTATTTACTTCCTTGCAAACATCATAAAGAACTTTTCCATTAGAAGAGGCTTTTCCAGCAACAAAAACGATACAATCATTTTGTTCGGCGAATTGTTTGAGAAGAAATTCTCTTCCAGAGACTTGACCACATATTGTATCTTTTGCATGAAACTCTGTTGCAATATTTTCCATTGTATCGATAATTAAATCTTTAATTTTTGCTTGTAATGCATCTTTAATCAACAGGAATGTAGGCCTATCCATAGTTGTTTGCGAAAAAAGAACAGTTTTTTTATCAATATCTACTTCATTCAAAGCTTGTTCAACAGAAATAACAACTTTACATTGATCATTGCAAACGCCTCTAACCCCCAGAACTTCAGCATGATCTTTTTTTCCAAAAATGACAACTTGATACCCTTGATCGTAAAACTTTCTTACTCTTTCTTGTAGTTTTGTCACAACCGGACATGTTGCATCTATAATTTCAAGACCCAAGGACCACGCTTTTTTATATGTCTCTGGTGGCTCTCCATGTGCTCTTATAAGGATTTTTGGAACAATATTTAATTCCTTAGATTCTTTAGCAATAGATTCAAAATCATCTACTGTAATTGTAGTTAAACCTTGATTTTGTAATCTTTCAATTTCTTTTGGATTATGGATGATATGTCCTAATACATATACTTTCTCTTTAGTAAGAAGTGCTTGTTCAGCTATTTGAACTGTTCTAACTACACCCCAACAAAAACCAGAATATTTATCTATTGTTACTAACATTATTTCACCTTTGTAAATACAAATAATCCACAACCATAATTCATTGAAGAAAGCTCTTCTATTGTTATCTGTTCATGATATGTATTGTTATCATCTATTCCAGACAAAGATACTAATTGTAAATTTCTAAAATAATTTAAGATTTGCTCTGGAGAATGAATCCTATGAGCATTAAAACAAATTCTAGGTTTGCCTACAGGTAAAGAAAAGTAGAGGAATCCTCCTGGAGCTAGAACTCTAGCTAATTCTGCACAAGCTTTTAATGTTCCATAAGGATCTAATTCATCACCATATCTACCTAAACCAATATGTTCAGCAACATGTAAGCAAGACAATGATTGAACCGAATTAGTTTCCAATGGAATTTGTAAAATACTACCTGATATAGAAGTATAATTATCTAAATCTGCTAATAGGGGCCGAATATCTATAAAGGTAACATGAGTTATAGCAGTTAAAAATCCTATTAAATCGATACGAGATGCTATGTCAATATGATGGGTAACTTTACTTTTATATATATTCTTGAATGCCCATATATCTTGATAAAAATAATGTCTGATAAATGGTGTTATAGACATAGAATCTTCTAAATATGGCGCAGTATGTATCAGGGATATTTTCTCTGATCCATTCATTGATGAATACTGTAACATTTGAAAAAGATATCTAATATAAGCTGGAATATTTTTGACTATCTTTATTGGATCAATAATAGGTATCAACCATCTATATATTGTATATGCTATATTTTTAAAGGGATTGGAAAATCTAATCATACACGTAGTTTATTCAATAAATATCAATTGTTGAGCTTTTTTTACGATAAAATCACATTGTTCTTGTATCGACATTCCTGTAGTATCTAACATAATTGCATCATCTGCAGGTTTTAACGGATCAATTTCTCTATGAGAATCTGCATAATCTCTATTTGTAATTTGTTCAGTGATTTCAGTAATATCAGATATATGTTCAGAATATTTAGATTTCATTTGATCAAGACGTCTTTTAGCTCTTTCATGAATACTTGCAATCATAAATATTTTTAATTGAGCATGAGGAAATACAACTGTTCCAATATCTCTACCATCCATTACAATAGAACCTTTAGCACCAATTTTTCTTTGTAAATCTACCATTGCTGTTCTTACTTCTTTAATTGAACTTATAAAACTAACTTTAGAAGTAATAATTGGTTCTCTTATTTCTTCACTTATATCTTCACCATTAAGAAATGTTCTTTGTCCTTGAGGACTCATTTTTAATTCAATGTGAAGACTATCTAATAAATGAATAATCTGCTCAATTGTTTCGCATTTGTGACGAATAGTTGCTAATGTAACTGCTCGATACATTGCCCCTGAATCAACATAAATATACCCTAATAATTCTGCTACAATCTTTGCTGTAGTTGATTTACCAGATCCAGCTGGACCATCTATTGTAATGATAATTGATTCCACGTAAACTATATTCTATTGTATTAATAATCGTGCTTTTTCTAAATCCAATGGTGTGTCTATTCCAAATCCACTTTGTTCATCAATTACACAACAATGAATTATAAAATGATTTTCTAACATTCTTAATTGTTCTAATTTCTCTAATTGTTCTAACATACCAATCGGCAAATGTACAAATTGTTCTAATGCTTTGTGAGTATAACAATAAATACCTACATGTTTATAAAATTTCGCATGTGATATCCATTCATTTATTGGAATATCCCGAATAAAAGGAATTGCAGCTCTAGAAAAATATAATGCATTGTAATTTGTGTCAACAACAACTTTTACAATAGATGAATTACATAATTCTTCATGATTAACTATTTGAACTATTGGTGTACACATATCGCACTGAGTTGAGTGCATTGCATGAACTAATTCATCAATGATAGATGGATTTATAAAGGGTTCATCTCCTTGTATGTTCACTATATAATCAGAGGATATATCCAAAGAAGTATATGCTTGATAAATTCTGTCTGTTCCGCTTGCAAGCTGTGGACTGGTCATAATACATTCTGCTCCAAAAGCAGAACAAATAGTAAATACTGAATCATCATCTACCGCAATAATAACTTTGGAT
>JALRHN010000012.1 GCA_023259575.1 Candidatus Kapaibacterium sp.
GTAGACATTTTATACTTTTAAATATGTACATGAGAAGTTTCTTTTTTCTGATATGCTTCGTCTTTTGTTCATTATTTAGTGTTCATGCTCAACAAAGTTTATTTAATGTTCCCAGTTCTGATATTACCCCAGAAGATAAGTTATTTTTTCAGCAACAAGTCAATGATTACTCTAATGGTTTTCAGTTAAATAGCACTTTTGCTTATGGTTTAGGGTCTAATTTAGAATTCGGAGTGAATATTCTTGGATTAACTTATGATTATGATCAAGGATTTTTGAATGATGATTCTGTAGCTCCTTTTTCTCCATTAATTTGTATAAATGCTCAAAAAAAAGTTATAATAAATGACAGAGTGTCATTTGCTCTTGGCACCCAAATTGGATTTCACAGTATTCATTCATTAGCATCATATATATATTGTAATAGTATATATCATGCACCTGAAACAAATACTAAACTAATTTGTGGTTTATATTATTCTTCAGATGGTTTTTTTGGAAGTGAATCAAGGAATTTTATACAAGAAGGTGTAGCAAGAAAAATTGGAATTCAATGTGGTATAGAGCAACATATAATCAAAAACACATTACTTTTTCAATCAGATTTGATTACTGGCAAGCATTCTATGGGAGAAAATGTTACGGGATTTGCATACTTTTTAACACCTTTATGGATTATATCTGCTGGTTATCAAACACCATTATTTAATAGTTCTTCCCAAAAAGCACTTGTAGTAGAATTAACTTATTCACCTGAACAGTAATCTTAAAGTATTCATATACCATTATATTATAGGCATTTAATGAAAACAATTCATTCAAATCTTTTATTGTCAATCTGTTTATTAGCATGTATTAGTTTTCAGGGATGTTCTACTGTCCAGGGAATTATGTCTTTACAACAATTAACATATTCTATTCATTCAATAGAATCTGTTTATTTAGGCGGCGTAAGTGTCGGTGGAAAAAAAGAAATAAATGATTTTTCTGTGAAAGAAACGTTGACATTAGCTTTAATGGTATCAACCAAAAAAATGCCATTACGTATGACGGTAAATATTGCTGTAAAGAATCCAAATAAAGGAATGGGTGATGCCAATGGATTTAATGGATCTGCAACATTAAAAAGTATGGATTGGCGCTTATTGATAGATGATATACCAACGATAAATGGAAATCTTCCAAAAGCATTTGATATACCTGGTAATGGACAAACAACAATTGTCCCAATAGAAATGAGTGTTGAGCTTTATGAATATTTAGAGCAAAAAGGTTATGAAGGGATGGCTAATCTTGCACTTGCTATATCTGGTTTAGGTGGTGCTGGAACACGTTTAAAAATTGATGCATTGCCAACAGTATCAACCTTTATTGGTGATATACAGTATCCAAATAGGATAACAATTGTAGATAAAGAATTTAGATAATTTAAGTGTTAGAAGCTTTTTCAACTCTATTAGCTAAACCAGGACTTTTTATGCGATCAGCATGAGGAAATAATATGATAATATCAGAAACATTTCCTGCATCAGCCGAACGGAGAACATCATAAAATGTAGATTCTTTTAAAGGAATAATTTCAGAAAATTGTGTAGTAATATGAGTAGATAATTTTAAAGATTGGGGAAATCTATTTAGCAAATGTAAAAACTCTTCTGATGAAGAAGCCAAGTGTATCGTAGCTTTAGGGGCATAATGTCTGTATTTTATACCAGGTGACAGTGGATTATCTTGTGAAACTTGATTGTTTACAATTTGTATTCCAGTTTTTTCGGCTATCATCTCTGCAGTAATAATACCAGGACGTAAAATTGTAGGTATTGGATCTACTAATAATACAGTGGATTCTATTCCAATTTCACAAGAACCACCATCAAGAATACCATCAATTTTTCCATCTAAGTCATGTAATACATGTATAGCTTTTGTTGGTGAAGGTTTACCAGACAAATTTGCTGAGGGTGCGCAAACAGGACCAGACTTTTTTAATAATGCTAATGCAATTGGATGATTTGGCATTCTAATGCCAATTGTATCTAAATTGGCTGTTGCCTCTTTGGGAATAGAATGTTTAACTGGTAATATTAAGGTTAAAGGCCCAGGAAAGAAAGCTTGTGCAAGTTTTCTGGCATTATCAGAAAAATGAGAAACTATAAGATCTATATCCTCTAAACTGCCTATATGAGCAATAAGAGGATTATCATCTGGACGCCCTTTTGCTAAAAAAATAGACTTCAATGCTTGCGAATTAAAAATATCAGCACCCAAACCATACACTGTTTCAGTAGGGAAAGCAATAAGCTTCCCCTGCTTTAACATCAATGCAGCTGAATTGATATCTTCTTCTTTATAACCATCTAATGTAATTGTATTCATCAGTGTTTTTTGCCTAATACAGATGAATAATAATTGCTGATATCTTGAGTAAATGTAATAAGAGATTCTTTTTCTATGTACATCATATGACCAGATTTATAGTATTTCATACTAATATTATTTTTTAATGAGGGGTCTAGATGTAAGTGATTGATAGTATATTCTGATGCGAAAAATGGAGTAGCT
The DNA here is from genome assembly GCA_023259575.1 of Candidatus Kapaibacterium sp. Taxonomy (GTDB): domain Bacteria; phylum Bacteroidota; class Ignavibacteria; order Kapaibacteriales; family UBA961; genus UBA961. The sequence goes on from JALRHN010000012.1 coordinate 2,563, forward strand.
AAATCATACCAACCATTTGCTATAAATACTTTTAGAAAATGGTTTTTGCTCATTGCACTTCTTAAAGATTCTCCTACATTAGGGAATCCTTTTTCTGCACTTCCCCAATTCCATGGTTGTACACGGCCTGTTAAAATCTCATATGGAAGGTCACTTTCAAAGCCTAAGTCAGACCTCATATAATGATGTTGAACTGCGGTGAAAGGTCCATAAATTACTCCATTATAACTTGGATCATATTCAAAACTATCTCCGGCTGCATCAATATCTATACCTGTAAATCTGCTATCTAAACGTCCTACAGTTTTTCTATCTGTTCTTAACAATTCTTTTGTAAATCTAAAAATATCAATACGATTATTACACGATCTTATAAATTGTTTAGAAAGTCCTGTATATCTGCTTAATGTGATTGAAATAGCATCATGAGTAGATTCATCTACAGCATCACCTTTTGCTAGATATGTAAAGTATTCACCCAAAGCCCAATTTCTGATTTCTTGTAGAGTTTTTTCTTGATTAACCTGAAGATCTGCTGCTAACTTATTATAATACATAGCGGTTGCAGCATAGGTAGGAAGAAATAATACATTTGGCAATTCATTAGATGTAGAAAATCGTAAAGTTTGAAAATCTAGAACCATTGATATCAATACAATTCCATTTACATACATTCCATGTCTATCAGCTAGATGATTTGCTAATCCTGCTGCACGTGTAGTTCCATAGCTTTCTCCGGCCAAAAATTTAGGAGAAATCCAGCGTTTATTTTGAGTAGTATAAAGTCTAATAAAATTGCCAACAGAGGCAATATCTTCATCAATACCGTGAAATTGTTCCTTTTTTTCATCTTTAGCCGGACGACTATATCCTGTTCCAACTGGATCGATAAATACTAAATCTGTAAAATCTAGCCATGAAAATTCATTGTCTACCATTGTACCAGGTGGCATTAAGGCATCACCTTTATCAGATAAAAGCACTCTTTTGGGGCCTAATGCTCCCATATGTAACCATACTGATGAAGAACCGGGTCCTCCATTAAATGCATATGTTATTGGCCTTTGGTCCAAAGAGCTATTGTCTTTTGTATATGCAGTATAGAACATAGTAGCTTTTAGCTTCCCTTCTTCGTCTGTTATTTTCATATATCCAGTGGTGGCTGTATAAGAAACAACTTTACCATGAATAGTAACTGATCCTTTTGTAATTATTGGAGGAGCAATTGGCAAAGTTTCATTTTTTGCATTTTGTTTATCATCTGCTATTGTAGCTTCTGGTTCAATCATAGTTAATAATCCTAAAAGACAAAAGAAAAGAATATTAATCGATACTTTCATATAATAATCCAAGGGGAATAAGTATATATAATCATTAAATGTACAATCTAAATAGGAACTGTAATTACTATTACAATTCTTTATGAACCAAAGTAGTGCTGGCCTGAGCTGTTGGTAAAATTAATATATCGGCAATAGTTATATGAGGTGGCCTTGTAGCGCAAAATATAACTGTATCAGCAATATCCTCACCTGTTAAAGGTGTAAATCCATTATATACAGATGCTGCTTTGTGAGAATCTCCATGAAAGCGTACGAGTGAGAATTCTGTTTCTACCATACCGGGGTCTATATTCACGACTCTAATTCCTGTTCCATTCATATCAATTCGTGTAGCTGCAGAAAGAGTTCTGGCTGCAGCCTTTGTTGCACAATATACATTTCCACCTGGATAAACTTCTCGTCCTGCAATTGAAGCTATGTTAATAATCATTCCTGTTTTTCTTTCTGCCATTCTGGGTGCAATGCATCTGGTAACATATAATAGGCCTTTGATATTAGTATCTATCATTTCTTCCCAATTTTGCAAAATCCCATCTTGAATTTTTTCAAGACCTCGGCTTAAACCTGCATTATTAATTAATACATTAATATCTTTCCAATCATCAGATAATGATTCAAACAGTAATGATACGTCGTTTTGATGTCTTATATCACATTGCTGTATTAAAATTTCTGTATCAGGATACACAGACAGAATTGCATTTTTTACGTCATTCAGTTTTTCACTTCTGCGAGCAATTAATAATAATTTTGCGCCTTGTTCAGCAAATTTAAAAGCGCATGCTGCACCTATACCACTAGAAGCTCCAGTGATACAAATCACAGTGTTTTTTAATATAGTATTCATGTTTTTGGGATATAGTGATTATGTATTGGCTAAAATGTGTAAAGCAGTTTCATCCATTCTATAGGGAAACCATTCTTTCATATGAATTGCACCAAGATTCTTATAAAATAATTGTGCAGAAGTATTCCAATCTAAAACTACCCATTCCATTCTACCACATCCTGAATTCAGTGCTTTTTTTGCAAGATATTTCATAATAAAAGAACCAATGCCTTTAGATCTAAACTCAGGTTGAACATAAATATCTTCAAGATATAAGCTTGGTTTTGCTAAAAAAGAAGAATATGAATAGAATATAATTGTATATCCAATAGTTTTTTTTCCTGAATATATAAGGTATGCTTCAATTCTAGAATTATTTTCAGTACAATCTATAAAAAGTCTTTGTTTGGCTTCAGGGCTGGGTTTAGAGAGATGTTCAAAATCTGCTAATTCTTCAATTAAAGAAAAAAATGCATCAAAATTATCCTTTGAAACAGCACATATTTGGGGTGTATCTATCACGAATTGCTCTTATCTATGTGAAATTCATAAAATATTTTTGCTCAATATAAGCAAATCGCTTATTTTTGCGCTCCATTGAGTTCCGACTTAGCTCAGCTGGTTAGAGCATCTGACTGTTAATCAGAGGGTCCGCGGTTCAAGTCCGCGAGTCGGAGCAATAAAAGCCATCACGAATTTCGAGATGGCTTTTTTTATTATAAGGAATTTATGAATCAACAATTAATACAAATAAGTTTATTAGTAAGGGATTATGATGAGGCAATTGTGTTTTATACACAAAAGCTTGGTTTTGTACTTTTAGAAGACACTTCTTTGAGTGAGACGAAAAGATGGGTAAGAATACAACCTGCTGGAAATCAAGGTGGATGTTCAATTCTATTGGCTAAAGCTGTAAATGAGCAACAAATATCTGCTATAGGCAATCAAACAGGAGGAAGAGTCTTTCTATTTTTACATACTGATAATATTGACAGAGATTATATCAATTATAAAAATAAAGGGATAGAGTTTATTGGTGAACCAAGAAGTGAAAGCTATGGTAAGGTAGTAGTATTTAGGGATATATATGGAAATCTTTGGGACTTGATTGAACCTATTAAGGAATAGTATTTTTTTTACTTTGATAATAGTTTTCAGGGCTCATTGTAGAAAATACAATCGTTTCAGTGCCTGATTTTACATATTCTGGTATAGCCCCATTATAGCGGAAATATCGATTATCTGCTATGATATTTGGTCCAAAACTACAAGCAGTCATTCCTTCTACTGTTTTAACGAGTATATGTTTCTTGGTAAATTCAAAAGACAGCTTACAAAAACCTGTCTCACCAGGTAGTTTATAATTATATATGCCTTTATTATTCTTAATCAATAATCTTCCATATAGTGTTCCTACATTATAAGAGGGAAAACCAGATGAAATATCAAAATAGAATAAGACAGTGGAATCAGTTTCTGGGTATATAAATAAGCTTCCAGATGGTCCTAATTCCTGGGCACCACCGGTAACTGGAGAAATAGTTGGGTCATGATGTTCTTCTACAGTAAATCCATAGCTATATGTTCCTGCTATTCTTGCTGTACGCCTTTTGGCTGGGTCATTGGGTGTTTCAGCATAGCATATTCTAATAAAAACAAAAGCCAAACAGAATACTAATAAACTAAGCTTCATATATTCCTAAAGAAATAATTCTAATTGAATATATGCTAACATAGATTATGCCAAACAGGAATAATTCTAAAGATGAAGAGTTATTTTTTTGCTATAAAATAGGTTTTCATGGATCCTTTTCCCTTGATTAATAAAGTGTCCCTGAATTGAATGGCAATATCATCTTCAGATAATCCATCAATAAAATCATGAGAAACATGAATTTTTCCAGCGACACCATATGATTCCATTCTGGCTGCAGTATTTACAGCGTCTCCCCATATATCATAGGTAAATCTGTTTGTTCCAATAACACCAGCAATTGCCCTACCTGAATGAATTCCAATGCGTAGTTCTAATTGTTGATTATTCGAAAAAATAACTTTTTTTGATTCTTCTAATACTTCAAAAGCAAAATGAGAAATCCTTATTTTATGATCTGCAACAGGATTAGGAATACCACAAGCCGCCATATAAGAGTCACCTATTGTTTTAATTTTTTCAACTCCATATTTAATTGCTATCGCATCAAATTTGGAGTATAAATCATTAAGAATAGAAACAACTTCTTCTGCTGGTATTTGTTGACTTATTGAAGTAAAACCCACAATATCTGTAAAAATAATACTTACATTATCTCTGGCTTCTGCAATGTTTTTTTCACCAGATATAATTCTTTCAGCAATTTGGAATGGAAGTATTTCGTGTAATAGATGCTCTTTTTCTTGTAATCTAGCTAATTGAACTTGCCTATCTCTTTCGGATTCTTCAGCTTTTCTTTTATAATCAAAGATCTTAGCTTTTTCATCGGCTTCAGAACTAAGCACATCCTCTTTTAATGTATGAAAATGATCATAACATATATATGCATTTTCAAAATCACCTTTTTTGCTATATACTTTTGATAATAATTCATATGCTATATAAAGAGACTGTTTCAGGCCTAATTCTTTAGATATTTCTACTACTTGTAATAAAGTATGTTCCCCTTTTATTAAATCGAATTTAGCATAATCAGTTTGTATGTATAATTTGCCTAAGCGGAGTAAAAAATCGACATAATGATCTTTTTCTTCTGACTCTTCTAAAATCGTTAATCCTGAAGTGTACTTTTTGAATGCTTCACCAAACTCTTTTTTAGCAAAATAAACATCGCCTATATTTCCAAGCATCATTGCGATACCAGTTTCATTGCCTAGTTTTTTGTCTATAGTTAAGGATCTTTGAAAACATTCTAATGCTAAATCTGTTTTACCTAAAGCATTGTATACATTCCCTAAATTTCCACAAAAGGTAGAAATACCCCTTTTATCTTTTAAGCGTTCAAATAGTTCTAATGTCTTTTTAAAATACTCTTCTGCTCTTGTAAAATCATTCATTGAAAAATAAATGATGCCAATATTCCCAGATGATAGAGCTAATCCTATTGTATTGTTATTCTTTTGATGAAGATCAATTGCTCTTTGAGCATAGTTTAAAGCCTTTATTAAATCTCCTAATGCGATATAAATACCTGCTATATTATTACAGATTGAACCTATCTTATTTTCATAATTATATTGCTCTGTAATTGTTAATGCTTCATATAAAAATGCTAAAGCATTATCATAATTAGCCATTTCATCATTTAAAATTCCAAGATTGATAAGTGTAGAAATGATTAATTCTGGATTATTAATGATTCTTGCATAATGCAATGATTTTTCGGCATGATATAATGAGTTTTTAGGATCAAATAAATTAAAATAAGTGCTAGAAAGTACTTTATGAACATTGAAAAGTTTTTCATTTATTGCTGGTATATCTAAATCCAAAGACAATAATTTATGTGCTATGCTAATAACCTTATCGCTTATTTCTAAAGATTCATACTGTAACAATATGATTTCTAGAACATTAAAATGGTGATCTGTAGATATTGTATTGTTATTTATGTGATTTTCTAAAGATTCAAGAATGATAATAGCATTATCTGAATCTCCTGTATCAATACAATGTTTAACCTGATCTATGAATTGTGGAATTTCTTCTGTTTTCATATGTATTTATTGAAGATAAGTTATACAAATCTATGAAATACTATCAAAGTGAATCAACATATTTGAATTATGAATATTCTTTATGTACTCCGTAAATAATATGATAATCAATGATTCTTATTTTACTCTTATATTAGCGAAGAATTTTAGGACATAAGATGAGTGAACAATTTATACCTCGTTTATATCTCCCTGATTATACTCAGGGAAATGCAGAACAAAAAAAACAGTTTTCACAGCAATTAGGTAAGGCTTTTAATGAAATAGGCTTTGTCACAATAGCTAATCATGGAATTGATCACAAGTTGATTCATGATTTATATTCAGAAATTCAGAGTTTTTTTGCTTTAGATGAGAATATTAAAAAGAAATATGAAATTCCAGGACTATTTGGACAAAGAGGATATACAAGTAAAGAAAAAGAAAAAGCCAAAAATGCTAATACCCCTGATTTAAAAGAATTTTGGCAATGTGGTCAAACAGTTACTGATGGCGACCCAGTAAAGGATATTTATCCAGAAAATATCTTGATTAGCGAATCTCCTTCCTTTAATCAAGTAATGATAGATATTTATGCTCAATTAGAGCATATGGGCAGACAAATATTAATGGCAATTGCCGAATATTTATCATTGCCTGTTCACTACTTTGAGGAATATGTGCATAATGGTAATTCTATTTTAAGGGCATTACATTATTTTCCTATAGAGAATCCTGATGCATTACCAGAAGATGCTGTACGTTCTAGTGCACATGAAGATATAAATTTGATTACTTTATTGATTGGTGCTAGCGCAGATGGTTTACAAGTATTAAAAAGAGATGGAACATGGTTTGCAGTACAAGCACAAGGTGAGGATATTGTAGTAAATGTTGGTGATATGTTACAAACATTAACCAATAATGTTTTACAGTCAACAACTCATCGAGTTGTAAATCCGCCTAGAGAATTAATGGGTACATCGCGATATTCAGTTCCATTCTTTTTGCATCCTAAGTCTTCTATGAGTTTAGCATGTTTAGAATCTTGCATAAGTAATGAAAATCCAAAAGCTTATCAAGATATTACAGCTGGAGAATATTTAGATCAACGTCTAAGAGAAATTGGATTAAAAATGTAATTCTATCCAATTTTTAGTGAAGTCATAGTAAGTGAGCCCCCCAGTGCTTTATCATTAAAAAGCATTAAAGGCTCACTTTTTTGTTGTAAAGCAAGTATATATAATAATGGTAAAAAATGTTCTGGACTAGGAATAGCTAATGAAATTGCTGAACCAAGTGTTTGATATTCACATAATTTTTTATGATTACCATCTATAATTGCTGTATTTATAATTGTTCTAGCTTCTAATGCCCAATCATAGGCAAAATTTGGTTCATCTAATTTATTCCAAGCAACTTTACTTAAATTATGGACTATATTTCCACTTCCAATTATTAATACTCCTTTTGTTCTAAGAAAAGCTAATTGCTTAGCTAATGAATAATGATAAAAAGGATCTTTAGTATAATCCAAGCTAAGTTCAAGAACTGGAATATCTGCTTTGGGATAAATATGTTTTATCACACTCCAAGCTCCATGATCTAATCCCCATGAATGATCCAATCCAATTGTGGTCGTTCTAACTTCTTTACTTATAAAAGTTGCCAAATCTGCATTACCAGGAGCATTATATCTAACATTATATAATTCTTTTGGAAAGCCTCCAAAATCATGGATAGTTCTGGGAAAATCCATGGCTGTTATATATGTTCCTTTGGTTTCCCAATGAGCAGAAATACATAAAATAGCCTGCGGTTTAGGAATTTGACTTGTAAGATTTTTAAATCCTCTAACAAATTCATTGTCTTCTATAGCATTCATTGGAGAACCATGCCCTAAAAATAAGATAGGCATGATATCTGTATTATATAGTGAGGAAGATAATTTTTCTAAATATGTAAGCTTCATATATGTACTCATTAAAGGTATTGTTGCTAAAGAAGAAAGAAATGCAGATCGTTTCATTTGTACTGTCTATTATGTGATATCAGAGTAATTATTGTATTGGGTTATCAGAGAAAAAAATCTTGCACTCCATATTACTAAACTAGCTTAAAATCCCAAATTCCTTAACCTATAACTGTAATAATATCATTAGATTTTACTCTTTTACCTACAGAAGAATGTATTCTATATAATATTGTTATCTATCAGGTACTAGGGAAAGTTGATTGCATTACAGTTGCATATAAAGGCCATTTATTGGAATCAAAATAAAAAGATAATAATAGAAAGCTATTTGTGGAGATACATTTTATTGATTAGTTTATTGTGTATCGATTATAGAAATATCATGTATTATGAAAAATACGAATAAGCTTAGATTTTTTGATATCACTATGATGGTGATAAGCCTAGTTATTGGTATGGGCATTTTTCGTGCACCTGCTACAGTAGCTTTAAGGGCAGGTAATGAAACCTTATTTTATGCTGCATGGATTTTAGGTGGCATTATTGCAATGTGTGGAGCTCTTGGTTTTGCTGCTATTGGACGTAGAATGCCTGTTTCTGGAGCATATTATAGAATTTTTGCACAGGCATTTCATCCGTCTATCGCATTTGCAATTAATATCTTAATACTTGTTTCTAATGCTGCATCTTCTGCAGGTGTTGCAATTATTGGCGCAGAATATATTAGTGCATATTTTCCAGGTGTCCATACTTCAATATTAGCATCAATTATGATTATCGCTTTATTTGGGGTTAATCTACTAGGATTAAGAACAAGCGCTAATGTCCAAAATATTCTCATTGGAATAAAGGTGATAATGCTTCTATGTGTTATTTCTGCAATTGGAATAGTTCCAGAAATGCAGAGCACAGCACCTTTGATACATAATCAAGGTTTGATGGAATCATTTGGTTTAGCTTTAATTGCGGTTTCTTTTACATATGGTGGATATCAACAGACGATAAATTTTGGCGGAGATATTGTAGATAAAGGAAATACATTACCAAAAGCAATTATACTAGGTGTTATCATTATTATTTCTCTCTATCTATGTGCAAATGCTGCTTATGTTCATGTGATAGGTTTTTCTCAATTAGCTCAGGCAAAATCTATTGCAGCTATTGTAGTTCAATCACTCTTTGGAAATGCTGGTTCTTTATTATTAAGTGCAGTTTTGGTTATATCTGTTTTTGGATATATAAATGTATCTATGTTATCTAATCCAAGAGTATTACAAGCTATGAGTGAAGATGGTGTATTACCCAAAACCTGGGCTAAAAGTAAAGCAGAAAAAGGTGTACATGTTTTTGCTTTAATTATATTTACACTATTAAGTATTATTTGTGTTTTTGCCGGAAAATCTTTTGAAACGATACTTAACTATACAATATTTTTAGATAGTATTGGATTAGCTGTAGGAATATCTACTTTATATCGTTTAAAAGGAGAAAAAATATCTCCATTAATCCATGCTGCTACTGGATTTTTCATTATGTCTTGTCTGTATACCAGCTGTAATATTTTTATTTTTGATACCCAAGCAGGTTTATATGGATCTGCATTATTTGCAGCTATTTTTATATGTGGTTGGTTTATTACAAAGAAATCAAATGTACTTACACATCACAATGTATAGAATATATTAACTCCTATTGCTGGAAGTATATGGAAATCAAAATCAAGATTAAACCAGCTATTATTTGAAGTCTTTTTTATTTCTTGATTAGTTAACTCATAGAATATACCGGCATCAACACTTATTCCCCAATGTTCATCGATTAAGAAATCATGTCCCAGTTTTGCATTGATATACGTGTATTTATGTATTTCTGTCACTGTTTCATCTCTAAAAGACATAGCACCTAATTTTCCAAACCAAGGTTTTTGTTTTCCTTTTTGTGCCTCACCTGCAAAGTGATATAGAAACTCTGCTGAATATTGATAAATATCTTCGTTTTTTAATGGTAAGGTACCAAATCTGAGTCCAAATTCTGCTTGTGAATATTGATAGCTCACACCAATATGAGCCAATTCTGGTAATCCTAAACCAGTTGAGAATTTCCATGTATCTTGCGCATCACAATATGTTATACTTGAACATACAAGTGATAAAAAAAGAAATATTTTTTGAATTAGTTTCATAATGAACAGACATAAAATGTAAAAACGTATTATTCACCCGAGGCAGAATCATCTCCACGAATATCTCCAATTCCTTCAATAGAAGTATCTGGAGCTATATAAATTGCATCGATCCGGCCAATTGCTGATCTCTGTTTTAGAGTATATCCAATGTGTTCTAATTCTTTTTTTGTAGAATTATCAAAACAATCTGCTTCATGAAAAAGAATATCTGGTAACCATTGATGATGAAATCTAGGGCTATATATGGCTTGCTGTAAAGACATATTAAAATCTATCATATTAACCAGCAATTGATACATAGATGTAGTAATTGTTGCTCCACCTGGCGTACCAGCAATTAAAAATAAAGAGTCATTTTTCTGAACAATTAATGGAGTCATAGAACTTAACATTCTTTTTCCAGGCTGAATAGAATTTGCTTCTGCACCAATTAAACCGAACATATTTGGTGTTCCGGGTTTGATGCTGAAATCGTCCATTTCATTATTTAAAACAAAACCTGCCCCTTTTACAATAACTCTAGATCCATAATTTCCATTTAAAGTAGTAGTAACTGATACGGCTTGTCCATAAGAATCAACAATAGAATAATGAGTTGTCTCTTCTGAAGCATATTGTAATGTACCTTCTTTCAACTGTTCAGAAGGTATAGTTTTCATTGGATTAAAAGTAGATATTCTGTGTTTTGCATATTTTTTGTCTGTTAATCCTTTTATAGGAACAGCATAATAATCTGCATCCCCGCAATAGACAGCTCTATCAGCATATGCTCTTTTTTCGGTTTCTGCCATCCAGTGAATAGATGCTGTAGTATGAAATCCCAATGTTTGAAGAATAATTGTTTCACTCATATTCATCATTTCATTTAGTATCATACCTCCTGCTGAAGAAGGTGGCATTGTATAAACAATAAATGAATCTCTATAGATAAATTCGATAGGTTTATGCCAAATGGGTTTATATTGAGATAAGTCTTTATGAGTAATGATACCCCCACCAGATCTCATTTCTTTGACTATTAAATCTGCAATCGCTCCTTTGTAAAAACCATCTTTACCATATTTTTGGATCATCCTAAGCGTTTTAGCCAAATCTTTTTGGATAATTTTATCTCCAGTTTTCCAAGGTATATCTTTATAAAAAACTGTCTGATGAAGATTCAATCGTTTGAAGTCTAATCTATTATTATTTAATTCTTCGGCTTCTTTTTCTGTAAGTAAAAATCCATTTTCAGCATATGAAATAGCAGATTCTAAAAGGATTTTCCATGGTAATTTACCATGCTCTTTATGTGCATCGTATATTCCTGCCACCGAACCTGGAATACCACTTGCTAGATGTCCATCCTTACTTAAACTATCATTTATATGCCCATTTTGTTGAATATACATATTTCTACTAGCTAGTTCTGGTGCTGTTTCACGAAAGTCTAATGCTTGAATATCATAATGACTTCTTCTGTATATCAAATATCCCCCGCCTCCAATATTTCCTGCTCTTTGATATACAACTGCAAGTACAAAATGGACAGCCACCATTGCATCAATCGCATTACCTCCTTTTTTGAGTATTAAGAGTCCCGCTTCAGATGCAAGTGGATGTGCAGATACAACCATATGCTTCTTGCCCTTTACCTGCTTATTGATAGTATATGGTTGTGCAGATATGTCCAAAGTACTGATGCTAATTAATAGCATTATTAGATAAATGGTTTTCCTTAACATGATATGTATCATATAGTATATTATCCCTTTTTGATACTTATTGTGTATATCCTAAAGATTGTAAGCCATTAATAATATCTGATTTGTTTTTAAACTTGGAACGATGAATTCTTCCAATTTCCCATGTGCAATCGCAACCCCCATTGACATTGCTACTGATATCATTCAAGAATAAAAGCTTTTTGGGTAGCTTCTGTGCATAATCATAAATAGATGTAGAATAAAGTTTGCCATGAACACTAGTATTATTGATATCCCAAGTAGTAAGAATAATCAGTTCTTTTTCTTTGTCATTATCTGCATTAGCAAAAAATATATGTTCAATTGTTGGAAGACTTTCCTCTTCAATTAATGTATCAATAATAGACTTTGTATAGTTTTTTTTATACGCATCTGATACAAATAATGTGGCAATTATTCTTTTATACTCATGCTGTTGTGGGTCATCGAGCAATGGAAGAAGATATGTTTCCGAAAAAAAAGCAATAATCACAGATGTATTATTCCAAGAAGTTTCAACCACTTTATCATATACTATAGATGAAGAAGGCTTAATTCTCTGAATAAAACATTCAGCAGATTCACCCTTGTATCTGCTTATATTTTGGGCATTTACATTAATAATACAAATGAATAAAAACAGGAATAATCGGATCATATATACTAATCTAAAAAGGGAATGCTCATTATTTATGTATTAATATCGCCTTTTTGAATTGTAAATCAGCATATAAAAGTGAAATTGTTTTAAGCCCAGCAGCAATATTATTCATATCAACTTGAATTGAATTTTGATGAGGAAGTATTTCTAGAGATTGCTCTAATTTTCCATCAGCGGAATATATATGTACAGTAGACTGTTTTTGTAATGGTTTATGAAACTGAATAGTTAATAAGGATGATTGACTATCAAAATAGGTGGTAAAATATTCATCAGTATCAGAATCTTGTATAGACAAAGCTGTACAAAATCCACCTGTTCCAACTAATTTTGACATTTCTCCGCATAGATATTCATAATTAGTTTTATCATTACCGATTAAGGTTGCTTTAAGTAAATCAATGTCTTCTTCGGGATCTTTTAATAGATTAACAAATTTTTGAGTTCCATTATCATAGTCCATCAATTTATATTCTTTATTTCTCATAGTTTTTCCATCTCCGGCAACAGGAGTTAGCTTAAAAACTTCAGAAAAAACCCAATCTCTAATAACAGAATCTTGATCATAAATAATAGGAATTAAGCTTTTGGAATCTACTGGTTTAGATTGCAGAATATTTTGTTTCCAATTAGTATACCCCATAAGCTCTATAATTGTAGCAAATAAATCATGAGTATTAACTAATGCATTTGAATGTCTACCAGGATTTTTGACAGATGGTCCAGATATAATAAAAGGAACAGAAATACCTTCTTGGCTAATACCGCCTTTTGCTCCACCTTTCACTTGTGATACCCTAGTATCACTTCCATTATCACCAATAAATATAATATCTGTGCTATCCATTATATTATGAGCTTCTAGAGTATCAAAAAGTCTTCCGATTTCTCTGTCTAAAGCCTCTGACATTGCTTTAAAATATGGGACAACACTTGTAGCAGTATCAGAGGGAATTCCTTTTAACTCTGTATAAGAATGAAGATTACTTGGTGGTAGATGGAAAGGATAATGTGGAGCATTATAAGCTAGCCATAAAAAGAATGGTTTGTTTTCTGGAACACTTTTAACCCAATCGATAGCATTATTAGTTATTTCTGTAGTTGCATATGTATTACAAACTGCAGACTTACCATCTTTAATTTTATTCCAAGAATAAAAACTAGGAAGTTGTCCGGCAAAATTACCCTCATAATGGTCATAACCTAAAGTTAAAGGAAGAATATAATTGGTTTGAGGCATTGCTGTATGAAGATGCCATTTTCCAATATTAGCTTTTGCTATACCATTAGGTTTAAAGATTTGTAGCATACGTGGAATTGTCATTTCTGCTGTGTCTAATACCCGAGAGCCTTGGCCTCCGATGGCATCTCCTACACCAGTTCTAAAGCTATATCTACCTGTTAATATCCCTGCCCTAGTTGGAGAACATAATGGATTAGACCATGCTTTATTGAATACTATTCCCTTTGATAAAAGGCGTCTAACATTGGGTAATTTTACTGTATCTCGGTGATTTTCGATAAATCCGCAGTATTCGCTGCTCAAATCATCTGCGATGATCAAAACAACATTTCTTTGAGCAATGATACAGGTATAAGAACACAATAAACACAGTAGGAATAGTTTCATATATTTTTATTATTGTTAATGAATGATATTGATGAGTTGTGTAAAACTAGATTTTCCTTTTCCAATAGTAAGGATATACGTTCCTGAATATATCATTGATATATCTGCATAAGCAATAGAACTTCCTTGTTTTAAGGTTGATTCATGAACTATAATGCCTTTCATATCTGTAAGAATAATCGGTAGATTTTCTTGTATAAGTTGTCCAGCTTGTATAATCAATAAATCATATGTAGGATTTGGGAAAACATTCATAGCAAGTGGATATTGTTCATTAATATCTGTTGCAGAAGTATACACTGTAGTTGGTTCACTTATTGATTGAACTTTTTGTGTATTTCTTATTCCATAGAAGGTTGGCCCTACAGCATAGGGATAAGCAGAATTCCAGTTTTCATCTACTGTACAGAAATACGCATAAATACCTTCTGGATATTCAGGTGTTTTGCAAAATCTTCCATTATGTTCATCTAAATAGTCGGATTCATTTGGATGGCTAACAAATTCATAGTCTTCACGAAAATAACCTATAGGATATGTAGCATTAACAGGAGGACCATCTACTACATCTTTTCCATCTGCATAATGAGTTCTTTCTGTTATGGCTCTTAATTGAAAGCCAGATTTCATTCTAACAATATCCCCGGTACCATCTGAATTTTTAAAGGCATAGGCACCATAGATTGGAAATCCATCATAAGCAAAGCCCAATAATGGAGAATGTGCAGCGGGATTTATAGCATATAATCCATCTGCATCATATAGATTACAAACATCATAAATATTTTTTCTATCTAATTTAAATGCTGAAGGATTTTGATGATGATGATAATTCCCCATTGCAGGATGTCCTTTGGAACAATCAAAACCAATACGTTCTGCAACTACTGCATCTCTATTCCATACATTATCTCCCATACCTTGTAAGGGTCCACCGCGAAGTCTACCTTGGGAATAGCTCCAAGATACACCATCTCTATAATCAAATAATGCAACTCCATTTATAAAAAGTCCAATATTTCCGCCAGTTGTAGCTGAAGGTGTCCCAGTATTTTTTTGAGGAATTAAGGGAAATTTAAATATTCCATTTTGGCTTTGTGCTTGTGAAGGATTACCATCTTGAAATGGACCTGTTGGATAGGTAGGAATTCCATTTGTAGAAATATAAACGGATGTATTCGAAAACTGAACTTTCTGAACATTTGCAAGAATATTATTACTGATTGCAGTAGAATTACCTTTCATATAATACATACCCATCTGAGTAGTATTTTGCAACCAATTATGAATTATTGGATTAGTTTGTGCATGAATTGTAAGTGAACTCATGAGTACTATACTGAAGATTATAATATCTTTCATTGTAAATCTATTCTAAGTCTTTTTGAATAATTATTTTTTTTGTTTGAATACTATTATCATTAATCATTTTTATAAAATATGTTCCTGAATATAATGTTTGAACATCTATAAAAGCGATTGTGCTGCCTTGTAATACTTTGGTTTTGGAAACAATATTGCCTTTAATATCATAAAGTTCTATCTGTATGTCTTTTTTAACTAATCCTATTGCTTGAATTATCAACAGTTCATTTGCAGGATTAGGAAAAACTGATGCAAATATCTCGTTACTTGATTCTTCTTCAATTGAAGAAACAATCATAGTATCAGCTTGTATTACATATACTTTAGTATCATTAACACCTTTTCCAGAAACAGTTACATATGCATTTCTTTTTTTACTTTCTTTATTCATTTCTGCATTTAATATGATGATATCATTCCCATTACCAGTATTCTTGTTTACTGTTAACCATGAATCACTAGTTTGTACAGCCCAAGTAGTATTAGCAGATATTCCAAACCCTTTAGAATTAGAAGCTGCAGCTGGTAAATAAATTGTATCGGCAGAGACAGTTAATGTTGAGAGAACAGTATCCTTTTGAATGATTGTTACTGGATAATCTGGCAAACCCAATGATGATAATATTACTTTTCCAAAACGCACTTTTTTACTGTTATTTACAGATGCTTGTACGAGAATTTCGCCATTATTTGAACCTTTATTGCTATTAATACTTAACCAAGATTGGTCTACTTTTGCATTCCATTCAACATTAGATGTAATAGTTATTTTCCCAGTACTGTTATCAGAAGCAAATAAGTATACAGTATCTGGAGAAGCCTTTATGCTTGGTTTAATGATTACAGTATCTGATTGATTTATAGTCACTACTTTTTGGGCTAATAATCCACATTCAACAGTTACTTTAGCAGTTCTAGGGGCATTTCCTTTATTTTCTTCTGCAATCAAGATAATAGTTCCATTGCCATTCCCTTGTACAGGATTTACGATAAGCCAAGGTTGATCGCTAGAAGCTGTCCACTGAGCATCGCTTTGAACATTGAAAGACACATAATCATTATAAGCGGCAGGTAATGAAATCAAAGAAAGTGATACATTTAATTGTACAGACGTATCTTTTTGTGTAACGGTAATTAATTGATCGGCCAAACCAGGCGAGCTAACTTTTACAGAAGCATTTCTTGGGGTTTTAGACATGTTTTCTGAAGCAATCAATGTTATAATTGCATTTCCATTACCGCTTGTTTTGTTTAAGCTTAACCACGTTTGATTGCTGGAAATTGTCCAATTGACATTTGAACTTATAGAAAACGATAAATAATTAGATGCAGCCGATGGTAATGATAAAGTATTTGGACTTACACTTAATGTATTTGCCGAGGGAGTGTACACAGTTGTAGGTTCTGTTACAGATGTAACTTTAGCTGCTGATTTTATACCATAAAACGTTGGGCCAACAATATAAGGATAGGCTGAATTCCAGTTATCATCTACGGTACTGAAATATGCATATATACCATTAGGATATTCTGGTGTAACACAAAATCTTCCATTGTGGCTATCTAAAAAATCAGATTCTGTATGAGAAATATATTCATAATCTTCTCTAAAATATCCAAGAGGATAAGTGGTAGATACTGGTGGGCCATCTATTACATTTGTACCATCTGCATAATGCGTTCTTTCGGTGATTGTTCTTAATTGATAACTAGATTTTATTCTTACTATTCCACCTGTTCCATCGGAATTTTTATAACCATATGCTCCATAAATAGGAAAACCATCATAAGCATATCCAATTAAAGGAGAGTGTATAGCTGGATTAATTGAATATAAACCATCTGAATCATATAAAGAACATACTGAAGAGATAACTTTCTTATCTAATTTAAAAGCCGATGGATTTTGATGATGATGATAATTTCCCATTGCAGGATGTCCTTTTGCACAATCAAAACCAAGTCGTTCTGCAACTACAGCATCCCTATTCCATACATTATCTCCCATACCGCCAAGAGGGCCACCCTGCAATTTATTCATTGAGAATTTCCATGAAACTCCATCTCGATAATCAAAAAGGGCTACTCCATTTATAAAAATTCCAATATTACCTCCTGTTGTTGCTGTTGGAGTACCCATATTTTGTTGAGGATTTAATGGAAATTTAAAAATTGCATTCTGATTTTGTGCTTGAGATGGATTTCCATCTAAAAAAGGTCCAGTAGGATAGCTTGGTATTCCTTTTGTTGAAATATATACTGAATTAGCAGAATATTGAACTACTTGTACATTGGCAGTAATATTATTGGAAATTGCAGTAGAATTTCCATTCATATAATATGATCCTAATGTTGTTGTATTTTGCAACCAATTACAAATAATAGGATTTGTTTGTGCAGATATATCAATGGTTAATAATAGCACAATAAAAAAGTATACAAGTCTATTCATATGAACACTTTATAATTTTATTTTAAATAAGAAAATTGTTTGTTAAACACAAAAGATGAATCATTTAAGGTAAATAAAAATGAAATTAATTCAACTTTTTGCTCGGAATTTAATTTAATTGGTTTTTTTAATTCTTTTGGAAGATATAATGAATAATCAATACCTGAAGTATAATGTTGAATTACCTTTGATAGTGTTTTAAATCTGCCATCGTGCATATAGGGAAATGAATATCTCAAATTTCTTAAAGTTGGTATTTTAAAATACCCAGAATCTGAACTCTGTAAAGAAATTGATACTCTTCCATAATCAAGTAATGTACTATCTATAGGCAAACCATTATGTGAAAAAGAATACGTGCTAAATAATGGCTCTGTATGGCAAGAATTGCAGTTTTGCAAAAACACCTCATATCCTTTTTGTTCTTTTTCTGTAAATGATGTTAAACCTTTTTTTACACTGTCATATTTTGAATTTGCAGAGATAAACGTTAATTCAAATTGTGATAATGCTTTTAATAAATGCTCCGTTTTTATAGAGCTATCATTAAAAGCAGAAAAGAAATAATGTCTATAATTACTATTATTTCTTAACCTTGACATAACATTTTCTAATGAATTATCCATTTCATTTGGATGTGTTATTGGCGCTATTGCTTGCATATCAAGATGATTAATAGCACCATCCCACATAAATAGTTTTTGCCAAGCAAGATTCATTAATGCAGGAGCATTTCTTTTTCCTATTCTGTCATAAATACCATGGCTTAAGTCATGGTCCACATGGGCAAATGCATTGTATTGTGAGTGACATGAAGCGCAAGAAATACTACTATCTGCAGATAAGATCGGATCGTAAAACAATCTTCTACCTAATTGTATTATTTCTTTTTTTAATGGATTTTGAGAAAAATTATAAACTGGTTTTGGAAAATAATCAGGATAAGTAAATTCACTAGATTCAAAAGAAATCAATAGTATGGCAATGCAGAAAAAACAAAAAAGAAATATATATTTCATTGTAGGATTGAAAACATTGTAGACATACTTTCTGACATTTCTTTTGCTTTTTTTCCAGGCGACATGATCTGATATTCTTTACTTAATTGCACTTTATCTAATATGTTCTGTACATTCATGTGAATCTCAATATTTTGAGATCTTTTTATTGCAAATGATATGTTTTGTGCTGTTTGATAAGGTGCTTGATAACCACCTATATGAAACTGAAATAGATTATTCCTTCCTGGACACTTAGGAGTAATTCCTTCAATTTTCATATTAATATATCCGCTATTCCAAGCCCAATACATGCCATTCAATGGGTCTAGATCTCCATCCATAATTCCACTTATATTCGTTACACTATCTATTCCAAGAAGAAAAGAGATAGAGTCGGCATAAAAAGACGGTGGAATTGGAAATGACAAAGCAGTTGTATTGGCATTTTCAATATCTATCAGATAATATCTATCAAAATGTAGAATAGTATCTTTTGAATATAAAGTGAATTTTCCCAAATAAAACTTGCATTCTTTAAAAGTTACTTGTTCTCCTAGCACTGAATCTATAACCGGATGATCAATTTGTATTATATGTCCATAATACATTGGCTTTATGTTGATAGTAAATGCTTGAGAATATAAT
>JALRHN010000130.1 GCA_023259575.1 Candidatus Kapaibacterium sp.
ATAATGTCCCAGCAATTCTAGAATGGAATATAGATAAACAAAAAGGTAAGACTGCATTCAAACAAAATAAACTAGACTATTCATTAATGGTTGATGATATTGAAGGAATGTCTGCAGTGGACAAAGGTTCTATACCAGTAGAATATTTATCAATAAAAAAGAAAAAAACTGAACGTATAGCAGATAAAGAAATTAACAGGTTTAGTTTAATTCTCTTTGATGTTAGATCATCTGATATAAATTCTATTAATAAACCTATTATACAGCTTATAAAAACATATATAAAGCCTAATTCATCAGTTACAGTTAAAGGTTTTACTGATAAACATGGTGATATCAAAAAAAATGAAAAACTAGCAGATGAACGTTCTAAAAGTACTGCAAAAGCACTTGGCATTAGTGAGTCATCAGGTTCAGTATATTCTCAAGGTAATGCGGATATTTACTCACCAGAATATCCTGAAGGTAGGCTATATACCAGGACAGTTGATGTAATCATAGAAACACCAATAGTAAATGAATAAATGAGTTGCATTATGCGTATTATAACATATATAAGTATAATATTTTCAATTAGTTGTATAGCAATTGGACAAACAATTTCACTGTTTAATATTGATCCTTCATCATATCCAATTATTCATGCAAAATTTTTGGCATTTGATAATTCAGGAAATAGGATAAGTCCTAGTATTAATGAGTTAATCATCAAGGAAAACAGCATACCTAGGAATATTATCTCAGTTACATGTCCTCCAATAATTCCACCAAAAGTATTATCGTCGGCATTAGTAATTGATGTTTCTGGTTCGATGAAAAGGGGAGCAGGTTCTGTAAGTAATATTAATTTAGCTAAAGCTGCAGCAAATGCATGGATACAGGGTCTGCCCCAAGGTAATAGTGAATGTGCTATTTCATCTTTTGACAATAAGAACTTCCTTAATCAAGACTTTACATCTGATAGAAATATACTTTTACAAGCTGTATCTCAATTACAGCCAGGGGGAGGAACAGATTATGATATGGCTTTATTAAATCCTGCTGCAGGTGGATTACAAATTACCAAGCGAGGAAAATATCAAAAAATTATCGTTTTCTTAACAGATGGAGGCCCTAATAGACCTCCAAATGTGGCCTCTATGGTTGCAGAAGCAAAAGCTCAACAATGCATCATCTATTGTGTTACATTAGGAATGGCTGCCCCACAATGCTTAAAAGATATTGCAAATCAAACTGGTGGACTTGTATTTGAAAAAGTAACCACAATTCAAGAAGCAGAAGAAATCTATAAAAAAATCCTTTTTATTTCTCAACAAGGTGATCCTTGTGAAATTATATGGGAAAGTGGCAGAACATGCCAAGAAGATTCTAAACAAGTAACTGATGTTGAAATAGAATTTCAGAATACATCTGATAATGGATGGTATAATAATCCAAATGCACCACTTCCATCGATTTCTGTCATACCCTCTACAATTGCATTTGGCAGAAAAAAGCCAGGTAAATATTATGATACCACAATAACAATTTCAGTTAAAAATGCAGACTTTACAATCAATGCAATAACTAAGGAAAATAAGCTTTCATGTTTTAGTGTATTAGGTGTTACCTTACCGTTGATTATACCAAAAAATACCAGTAAAACACTAACATTACGATGCTATCCATTAGATTCTACATTGAATTTTTCTCCTTTTACATTAGAATCAGATTATTGTCCAGGTTATTTTTCAGCTTCATGTGGATTCCCAGGAAAAAGATCTGCATCTGAGTCATTGAGACTTATTCACCCTAATGGAGGCGAGGTATTCGTTGTAGGATGTGATACGTTGATACAATGGACAGGTATTGGAAAAAGAGATACTGTAATTCTTGAGTTAAGTAGAGACAATGGTAATTCTTGGTCTATGCTTACAGATAAAGCCTCAAATTTAGAATACCCTTGGAATAAAGTTTCACGACCTACCAGTAATCAGTGTTTAGTTCGTGTCCGTCAAAATCCGTTAAGAGTTGGTGCATCCCCTTTAAAAATAAAGACTTTATCAGGCCATACTGCACCTGTAAACAGTGTTACTTGGAGCTATGATGGATTAAAATTAGCAAGTGCTGTTAATGGAGCTGGTACAATCAAAATATGGAATGCTATCACAGGATTAGAATTACGGTCAATAAATGGCTTGCCTAATGGAGCATACACATTATCATTTAGCCCTGATGCCTTACGATTAGCAGTTGGATGCCCAGATAATAGTATAAAGGTATATAATGTTGCAAATGGTGTTTTACTAAAAACATATTTAGGACATTCTAAGCCTGTTTCAGATATAGCATGGAGCCCGAATGGTGTAAAAATAGCAAGTGCCAGTTATGATAAAACCGTCAAAATATGGTTAGATTCAACTGGCTTGGAGCAATATACTTTGATAGGTCATACAGATTCAATTTCATGTATAGGGTTTAGTAAAGATTCTAAAAGAATTGCTAGTGGATCTTATGATGGTACAATTAAAATATGGCATAGCGATAGTGGAACTATTTTAAGAACATTAACAAGTCATACAAATAAAGTAAACTCATTAAGTTGGTGTCCAGATGGAAGATTGACAAGTTGTTCTGCAGATAAAATGATCAAGGTATGGGATGCTGGAAGTGGGGGAGTAATTAGGACAATTCCAACGAATACTGGAATACCAAGAACAGTCACATTTTCATCAGATGGATCAACTATTGCAGCAGGTTTTACTGATGGATCATTACATCTTTATGATCCATTTATTGGCGTGGAACTCATGCCTTTATATGGTCATTTAGGTTCTATTTTTGATGCTGAATGGAGTCCAGATGCAACTCGAATTGCTACTTGTGGGGCAGACAAAACAAACAAAATATGGGATATTGATATTCCATATCTTCAAAATGACATAAGTGATGATGAATTTTCTATAGTTGAACCAATTCCTGCTGCACAAGATGTTCATATGTTGCAATGTTTATTAGGTTCATCAAAAGATTCATTAATCATAAATGAAATAACAAATCTTGGTAGCTTTCCATTTACGGTAAAATCTATTCAATTTAAAGGGATTGATTCTGCTGCTTTTGAACTTGTTTCTGGTTTTCCACCTTCTATCTTAAAAGGAAATTCAAATCAAGATATAGAGTATAGATTTACGCCATTGCACATAGGATATCATAAAGCAGAGATGTTAATTATTACTCAATCAGATACATTAAAGCATATCATAGATGGAGAGGGAATTAAACCGTCTATTGAAGTAATAGGGAATATTATAGACTTCGATTCCGTGCATATTGGAGATTGGAAAGATTCAATTCAAGCGATAACAATAAAAAATATTAGTTCAATTCCTATTACTGTTGTCAATATTAGAAATTCAGGACCAAATAATTCAGATTTTTCGATTCTTTCTCCACCAGGAACATTCACAATGCAACCTGGTGATACAAATCGATTGAATTTACGATATACTGCGCGCTCAGTTGGTAGGACAAGTGGTCAGTTATCATTTGATTATAATGCAATTGGAAGTCCTGCTATTGTACAATTATTTGGTGAAGGCTATGGTTTGGGTGCCTTATTAGAAGCCCAGACGCAACCTTTACAATTACTATGTAATAGTGCGATTATCGATACACTGTATATTAAAAATAAAGGATTAGACACACTTAAAGTTTCAAATATAAGTATTGAAGGAAATCACAAATCAGAATTCTCCTTAATATCTACTATACCTTTCAATATACCAAGTAATCAAAGTGCGCAATGTGTTTTTGAGTTCAAACCTAAAGATATTGGAAATAAATCAGCTGAATTTAGAATTTATAGTAATTCAGAATTGAATCCTACATATATATTACCGATAAAAGCACGGAAAGAATTGATTGATTTTACACTTTCAACTGATACAATTGATATTGGTATTTTATGTCCAAATGAAAAGAAAGACACCTCTTTTAGAGTAAAAAATACAGGCTCAATTCCATTTACTTTCTTTATTGAAAGTCCGATTATAATCAATGCAATGGGCCAAACATATGTGTGGCCAGGTGATTCTGTTCAAGTGTTTTTATATTTTAAAGGTAGCTCAAGCAATGGATATTTTTACGAAACAATAACCATTAAAGACACAAATTGTTTGCTTCAACGTAAAGTTGTAATTAAGGGATTCATTGGAAATCCAACTTTTACTGCTCAAAAAACATATGATCTTGGATTGATTCCAATTGGTATTTCTAAACAGTTTACAATTAGTGCTGTAAATACTTCTGGTAGAATGATCATTGCTGATAATCCCACACAGTTACAATTTCCATTTACTTTTATTGGTATGAATCCGCCTAAAGGCTCCATGATCTTTCCCGGTGATTCACTTCATTTTATCATAGAATGTTTAGGTATTCAAGGTAAGCAACAATCATTATTAGATTGGAATTCTACATATCCTTGTTTAGGAACTGCATATAGTGATATTATTTTTGAAGGAACTAATACGACTGATACTATTTCAACAACTATTGCTATACATGACATTATTGGCAAACCTGGTGAAAAAACAGATATTATCATGTATGTAAAAGATCATAAGAACTATGATTTATTACCAGTTAATAGGCCTTTTAAAGCTTCTATCAAGCTGAATAATACATTACTCTATGTTTCTAATCCAACGAATCTAACAAAAACGGATCAATATCATTCAGAGATAAGTATGAGCGGATTTGCCCAAGATAAAGATACATTATTTAGTATTCCAAGTGTATTGACTGTAGGTGTTACTGAAAGAGCACCTATTGAACTAATCTCATTTGATTGGTTACAAACTACGAAGCCAACTATTGTCAAAAGAATTGATGGCTCTGTATCTGTAAAGGACATATGTGATAGTGGGGGAGTAAGACTCTATATACCAGGAAACACGATGAGTTCGATAACCTCTAGGCCCAATCCTGCTGATGAAAATTTGCACATTTCATTTGGCTTAGCTGAAAATATGCAGATATCAATCGATATCGTCAATTCTTTGGGACAAACCGTCGCAACTATTATTAATAATACTAATTATGCAATTGGTGAACATTCTGTATCTTATGATATATCTTCATTGAATAATGGATTGTATTTTTTAAGAATGCATTCAAAAAGAGGTATTCTACAATCTCGATTCGATATTATTCATTAATCTTTAAATATTCTTTTACTCTTATGAAATACACACTTCTTTCGATAGTAAGTCTTTATCTCCTTTTGGCTTCTTGCGCCAATGATAATGTAAGCCCAATCACTAAAAAAGCTGGTACTGTTATACTTACAATTGATAATGTTATTGGAAATCAAAATCTTGAATTTGATTCACCATATACAATTGCAAGCGGTGAAAAGTATACAATTAAAAAATTGAAATACTATTTAAGTAATATCCAATTTGTAAAAAGCGATGGTAGTGTAACTATTTTGCCACAAGATAGTTCTTATTTTTTAGTAGATGAATCAATTCCAGCTTCAATGGTTATTTCATTGCCGCAAGTAGAGATAGGTAAGTATAACGCTATAAGATTAATGATTGGAGTAGATTCTGCTAGATCGATGGCTCCATTAGAGAGAAGAAAAGGTGTTCTTGATATGTCTGGCTTAGGACAAGATATGTATTGGACATGGAATCAAGGATATATTTTCTTTAAAATGGAGGGTATTTATACCGATTTTAGTGGTAAAAACGATGATTATACCTATCATATAGGTGGATATGGAAATAATGGATCTTCATTAAATAATATAAAAATTATTACAATTCCATTAGGATCTACCGAATGCGAGGTTTCTGAAGATAAAAAACTTACAATCAATATTAAGTCAGATATTTCTAAAGTATTTAATGGAAAAAAAGAGATAACGATTGTTGATCATCCTATAATT
>JALRHN010000131.1 GCA_023259575.1 Candidatus Kapaibacterium sp.
ATATGAATGAGGCTTTTCTGCCTTAACCCAATCAGATATAATAAAGAAACTGTCTTCAATATTGATAAAAGATCGCTTTATATCAGCTTCATTATATGAAGTTTCTAGATCCACATATTGAATACTGGGCAAAGAACATTGATTTCTGAAGTATACATCAGCTCCACCTGGTGATAAAGGAGCTCCATTTGGAGGGCCATTACCATCTATCAGAATACTATTATGATTTGCGGCTTGTCCTACCAAATCTCGCATTCCATATTGAAGATACCCTGGGTCTAATAATATTGGCCTACCATGTGTCCACATCAAAAAACTTGCAGCATCACTTTGAGAATGGCCAGCACCCGATGTTCTTATTTTTCCATGTTTTCCATTAATATGGACATACCAATTATCTGATTGATTTCCTGCTCTAAAAACTGCAGAACCTGCTTGATCAATTACTTGTAATCCTTGTTGTGGTGTATAACCAGAATATTGTAAAGCACTTAGATAATTTGCACGCATATCTACGGTAGATTGTAATTGCTGATTTAATGCTGATATAGTATAAGGATACACTAAACCTTGATCGTCAAATAAACCTAATTCAGGAAATCCAGAACCCATAAATGTATCCCCAATAGCAGGTAATGTTCCATCGGGTTGCATGATTGTCATTATCCATTGTGCTATATTTCTATATCGTTTATCATAGAAAGGATGTCTTATTAATGAATTTTTTACTAAAAAAAATGTATCAGGATATACATGTTTCAAAGCCCTAAAAAAAGGAAGCATATTAAGCATTGCATATCTGAAATAATGTGGTCCCTCGGAGTAGCCTGCCCTTCCGCTATCAGCAGATTGGCTAGCATCTGCTTTCCACATAATGTCCTCTATTGCACCCAATGCGGTTTGTAACCATATTCTAGGTTGCTGTTCTGGATTAATTGTCTTATAATCAGACAAAATAACTGCAGACATTCCAATTGCCCCAGCCGTCATTAAAGAATGATTATTTTTTACCGTTCCAAAAAAAGTAAATCCAAACACAGATTTTGTGGCTTCTTGATGAAAAGTAGAAGCAAATACTGAAAGCTTATTGAGTGCAGAAACCATCAATATTGAATCAGATTGATTAAGTGCTTTTAATAGATCATAAGCAGATAATAAATCAATAAGCTCTTTGGACCTCCATTGCCAATCTTCATAAGCATTTGGTGTTGTTATACTTAAATTCGGAATACTAGTATTTGTAGCAATAAGTATTTTCTGTGCTTTATCAATAAACTGCAGGATTTCTTCAGCAGATAAATCCACAATTTCATTATTAATTATCTGTTTTCCGATATATGCACAAAAAGCTGCATTTTTTGCTAAGATTGCCCTTTGTCTTCTATCATTACTTTCTGTATTACCACTTGGAATGGAAGATTTAGCCGAAGATAAAATACTTGGTAATAATTGCTTCAACATTGTTGAGGATATAATGCCAGATTTTTCTTCAGAATTGATGATGCCAAATGGACGTATTTGCCCTTGCATAGAACATACTATACAGAATACGATTGAGACACAAATAGAGTACTGCTTAAGCATCTTGGGAGACATTTTTTTGAATTGAAATAGTGGATTTCATAATAAATGCTGTAATAGCAGTTGTAATCAAACCCATAATAAATCCTCCAAATACAGATTGAAGAATATAAGAATCTAATGAAAAGTATGCAGAAGCATCTTTACTATTCATATAACCTTGTTTCACTGAAAATTGGATGGCATGTTCAAAAAAGTGAGGCGTAATCAAGGTAAAGCTTATATATGTCATAAATGGACTTAATGCAACTACAATTAATGTAATGGATAATCCATACATAAATGCTTGTTTGAAAGACATGACATTATCTAGATTTTTTCTTTTTTCCCACATCGCTAAAAAGTATATCAATACAGATGGAATTCCCATGAAATTGGTATACTTCGCATGTTCTTGAATATATATATCGTGTAAACCACATAATTTTTCTGCCCAAACCCATGATAAACTCATAAGAAGGAAGAATAAAGACCATTTAATTTCTAGATAATATTTAGAAAAAAGGAGTGCAAACATCGTATTGAGACCAAATAATTTTTCTGAAAATTACAGAAAATGTTTCAACTATATATCTGTATGATTATGTTTTACAATCTTTTGTACAGCATTCATAGCACTCATAATCACCGCCGGAGTTCCTTGTCCTGGAAAAGCAGTATCACCAATGTGATAAAAATTCTTTAATCCATCATTATTTCTGGGTAATCCCAAAAAGCCGGTTTCTACACTATGTGGAATACCACCAACAAAACCCCGATGTCTTCCAGTATAATGTGCAAAAGTGACAGGAGTTCCTGCTTCTATGTATTCTTTCTGTGCATGTTCTAATTCTGGAAATATTCTATGTACTTCATTCATAATAAAAGTAAGCGTTTCTTGCTTTTTTTGCTCATAGATATCAGGAGGAATATCAAACCATTGAGATGCCTCGGTATGAGTAGAAATAGTGATTGTATGCCAACCATGCGGTGCTTTTTTTAGATCATCAGACATAGAATATGTCATAAAAAAAGAATCTCCTTCACAATGAGGAATAGTACTTATTGTATGAACTTGATTATATACACTTTGTGGCATAAAATCGGATTCTACGGCAAAATAAACAGTAAAAGCTCCCCATGCTTTGGGAAATGATTCTGCATATGATTGTGCTTTAGTATGAATTGAAGAATCAGACGTAATTTCGGAAAGATTCCAAATCGGAATACTTGAAATCAAATAAGTGCATGTATATTCATTGCCTTTAGCAGTATACACAGCATATTCACCAGATGGTGTATTCTTGATACTTATTATTTCTTCTTTCATAATCAAAGCACCATTATGCTTTCTAAAAGAATCAAGCATTAACTGGGCAGGTTTAACAATTCCTCCAATTGGATAATATGTTTCTGAAGGATATGCCAAACCCATTGCACCTGTTACAATAGGTGCAGAATCACTGAAACTTTGAGTACTAATCAATAATTGCTCATTGATAAATCGCTTAAAAAGAGCATTATGATGTAATCCATGCTTTTCTAAAAGAATATCCATTGGACGGAAAAGCTGAACTAATAAAGGAAGGGCTTTAATATTAGAAAGTCTACTAGCAATTGAGAATATATCCTTGATATTCGATGGTGGAAATTCAGGATTTTTGTCTATTAATTCCCAAATTGCATTGTCAATAGCATATATATCATTCCAAAAACCAGCTTGTCCTTTTTTTCCAAAATGAGACTCAGCTTCTTGTATCCATTGTTGTTTATCTTGATATCTGATAATTTTTTTATCATCTAGATAAATAATCATTGCTGGATCTAAATGCTTCAGTTCTGGAGAAATCTGCAATGCATCAAATAATTTACCTAAAGGTTGATGTTTTTGTACACCACTTAATGTTGTAGCTCCAACATCAAAAGAGAATTTCATTCTTCTAAAAAAAGAAGCACAACCGCCAATAGAAGTATGTTTTTCTAATAAAGTACAGGAAAAGCCCTGTTTAGCAAGTAAAGAAGCAGCAGCAAGACCACTATATCCAGCGCCAATAACGATACAGTCAGATTTCATGTATATACTCGGATTTTTATTCAAAACCATGCTTTATAATCATCAAGTTCCTATGCAATCAAATAGATGATTATTGCAAATGTGCTCATAATAAGTTGATTGCTTTGTATTTTTGTGTCGAATTATATGCAACAATTAATTGGAAGAGCATCATGGGTAGGATTTTTGAAAAACGTAAACATAAGATGTTTGCCAGATTTGATAAAATGGCAAAAGCATTTACTAGGATAGGCAAAGAAATCGCGATAGCAGCAAAAGTTGGTGGACCTGATCCCGCTGGAAATCCTCGTCTTAGGGCTGCAATGCAGGCTGCAAAGGCTAATAATATGCCCAAAGATCGAGTAGAAGCAGCAATTAAAAGAGCAGCAGGTAAGGATGCATTAGATTTACAAGAAATAGTGTACGAAGCATATGGTCCATATGGCGTGGCTATTGTTTTAGAAGCAGCTACTGATAATCCAACAAGAACAGTAGCAAATATCAGAAGCTATCTTAATAAAAGTAATGGCTCTTTGGCTACATCTGGAGCTTTAGAATTTTTGTTTCAGCGCAGAGGAGTTTTTTGTATTTCATTAGAAGGTAAATCCATCGATGATATGGAAATGGACCTAATTGATGCTGGTGCAGAAGATATAGAAATAGAAGAAAATGAAGTTTTAGCATATACAGACTTCAATAATTTTGTGCATATGCAAAGATCTCTAGAAGAAAAAGGAATTGAAATGCTTAGTGCTAATCTTCAAAGAGTTCCAAATAATACAGTTGCTTTAACAGAAGAACAAATGGACGATGTCTTAAAATTAATAGATAAGCTTGAAGAAGATGAAGATATACAAAATGTATTTCATAATATAGCTTAAGAGATTTCATGGCACCCCTAAGCGCATGGATTTCTGCTGCACGCATGAGAATTTTACCAGCAAGTGCAATCCCAACATGCATTGGAATAGTACTTGCTGCACAAGAGGGACATTTTGATTTGTTTACAGCATTCATAACCCTTCTATGTGCTATGATGCTTCAAACAACTTCGAATTTGCTTAATGATTTATATGATTTTAAACATGGAGCAGATTTTAAAAGGATTGGACCACCAAGAGCCGTTGCTTCTGGTGCCATAAGCGAACAATCTATGCGCCAAGTATCATGGATTTTTTTCATGGTAACCTTTGCTATTGGATTGATTCTAGTGCAAAAAGCTGGGTGGCCAATTTTATTAATAGGTGTTTTTTCTTTATGGGGTGCATTTGCTTACACTGGTGGACCATATCCCCTTGCATATCATGCACTTGGAGAAGCTTGTGCATTTGTATTTTATGGGATTATACCTGTTTGGGGAAGCTATTATATTCAAATCCCTGGGACTGATTATACTATTTCTGTAGGAATTACTGGAATAATCATGGGTTTATTTGCTGCTAAAATTTTGCTTGTAAATAATATTCGAGATATTGAGACAGATCCTCCAGCTGGTAAGATTACTTTAGCTGTTCACTTAGGTGAAAAGAAATCAAGAATCTTCTATATAATCCTTATGTCTTTGTCTTATATTCTGTTGCTTTTACTAGCATATTACAAACAATCTCTTTCAATCCTTTTGCCTTTAGTTTTGATTCCATTTGCACTTTCTTTATCAAAAAATATCATACAATTACCTAAAGCTCAATTAACATCGGTGCTCCAAAAAACAGCAATTCATTTATTTGCTTTTGGTTTGCTTTTAGGAATTGGTATCGTATTGTCTATACAATTTTAATATTACATACATGACATCACTTGGCAAGATTAGTAAAATTATACTCCTTTTAGCAAGTAGCCTAACTGTGATGTCTGTATCTGCAATTTCACCAGCTCTTCCTAAAATCGCAGAAGCTTTTGCATATTTACCAAATGCGGTGTTTCTTGTAAAATTAATGCTTACTATACCAAGCTTAATAATAGCATGCACAGCTCCATTTGCTGGGATTATCATTGATAAAGGTAAAAGAAAAACATTATTAGTTGTTTCACTTGTACTTTATGCTCTTACAGGAACTACAGGTTTATATCTAGATTCAATCGAAGGTTTTTTGATTGCCAGGGCATTTTTAGGAATATCAGTAGCAGGAATCATGACATCTGCTCAAACTTTAATTGCAGATTATTATTACGGGGAAGAACGTAATAAAGCACTTGGATTACAGGGTACTTTTATCTCTTTTGGTGGTGTTCTTTTTGTTGCAATTGCATGCCTATTAGCTACTATGTCATGGCGCTACCCTTTCAGTTTATATGGTCTTCCTTTATTA
>JALRHN010000132.1 GCA_023259575.1 Candidatus Kapaibacterium sp.
AGGAACAGATTGTTTGATTATGGCATATTGTCATGTTGCACATGATTGCACGATCGGAAATCATGTTGTGATGTCCAATGTTTCGCAATTAGCCGGGCATGTTACGATTGGCGACTGGGTGATTCTTGGTGGTTTAGCTAAAATTATTCAGTTCTGTACTGTTGGAAATCATGCTATGATTGGTGCAGACTGCAAGATTACAAAAGATATTCTACCATATGCTCTAGTTGGGCGAGACCCAGCAAAAATTGAAGGTGTAAATAAAATTGGATTAAGAAGAAGAGGATTTTCTGACGAAATGGTTGAAGAAATATCTTCTTTCTATTCATCTGTATTTTTTAGTGGTTTTAATACCTCTGATGGAATCGATGCTTATACTCAAAAGAATGAACACATTATTCCTGAAGTTCAAGTGTGTTTAGATTTTATCAAACAATCTAGAAAAGGAATTGTACGATAATTCGTGCATAACTATGAACTTAGAAATTCAAAAAAAGCTTTTTGCTTTACCTGTATTTGTTGCAGCATTATCT
Source organism: Candidatus Kapaibacterium sp. (assembly GCA_023259575.1). GTDB lineage: Bacteria > Bacteroidota > Ignavibacteria > Kapaibacteriales > UBA961 > UBA961. The sequence goes on from JALRHN010000132.1 coordinate 534, forward strand.
ATTTTTTATGTTTCTTCTATACCACAATTACCCTTTTTGCAAACTGCATTTGCATGGCAAGATAAAGTATTGCATATCATAGCATATTTTATTTTTGGCTTATCTTTATTAATTGCCTTTATCCCATATAAAAAAACTTCACTACAAAAAAAACTCATCATATTTATTAGTATTGGCACATTTTATGGCGCATCCGATGAATATCATCAATCTTTTATAATCGGCAGATCTTCAGAGATAGCAGACTTAGTAGCAGATATCATCGGAATAATACTCTCTTCACTAATTATGATAATGTATCATAAATTTAAGAACAAAAAAATAGATTAATTATCTACTATGTAGCTTAAATAAATCTTCTACAAAATTCCAATTGACAATATTCCACCAAGCTTGAATATAGTCGGCTCTTTTATTTTGATATGTAAGGTAATATGCATGTTCCCAAACATCAATATTGAGTAAAGGAATTGTATCCCAAGCAGATAATTTATGTTGATTTTCTGCTTGTAAGATAATCAGACGATGATCACTTTTTCTTAAATGTAAAATTGCCCAACCACTCCCTTCTACTGATGCTGCAGCTGCTGAAAATTGCTTTTTAAAAGAGTCAAAAGATCCAAAATCTTCCTTAATTTTTTCTGATAATTGTCCTTTTGGTTCTCCACCGCCGCCTTGGGTTGGTGAAGCCATACATTTCCAAAATAAAGAATGTAAGGCATGTCCGCCTCCATGAAATGCAGATTGTTTAATCCAATATTGAATTAAACTGAAATCTTGCGAAGATCGAGCTTTGGCTAATTCTGCTTCTGCTTTATTTAAACCATCAACATAGGCTTTATGATGTTTGGAATGATGTAATTCCATGGTTTTAGCATCTATATATGGTTCTAAAGCGTTATATGAATAAGGTAGTGAAGGGAGTTCATGTTTAGTTAGTGTACCAGAAGAAGAATCTTCTAAAGATGCAAACATGTTAGTACTGGCTAATGCTGACATAGAAGCAAAGGCACCAATAAAATTTCTACGATTAGATTTCATATTATATAAAAGAAAAGTGGTCAAATACTAAGTAACTAAATCCTGCTCATGAGGATTCCATAAATGTTTTTGTAAATCTACAGACTCACCTATAAAATGAACATGTTCGGATAAAAGTAATTCTTTCATTTGTTCTGGATAAGCAAAATGAAGTTTTCCAGTTAAATCGCCATTTCGATTGACTACTCTATGGCATGGAATATCTATGCGATCAATCACACAATTTAAAGCCCAACCAACCATTCTAGAAGAAGATTTTGCGCCTAAAAATTCTGCAATAATACCATAAGTACAAACCTTTCCAGAGGGTATTAACCGAACAAGATCATATACTCTAGAATAAAAATCTTGAGTATTTGAGAGTTTATTAAGAGGTAAATTTCTAAAATTTTTCATTAATGTGGATAATTTTATATGCGTAAACGAAAAAATTTAACTAATTTTCATGAACCTTGAACATACTTGTTACACACTCAATTGAATTGATGTCCAGTAGTTACTTTGCAAATGCCGAATATACTGATAGTAAACACTTCATTTCTATTAACTTAGAAGATTCAGGATTAGTTCATATCTCAGAAAATGAATTTTCTATTTCAATTATAAGTGAATATCCTTGTATACTTAAGCTTCATGATAATAAAACTGGAATTGATACAATTGTATATGCACATGTTCAAGGAAATACAGTTGAGCTTTCTTTAAATGGTTATACGTATCCGGTATATATTCTGAATGATATTCAATATCATTACCAGAAATTACTTCAATCAAGCAATGTAACTTCTAAATCTGTCAACAAATTACTGGCACCAATGCCAGGATTATTAAAAGAGGTTCTTTGTACCGAAGGAAAAAGAGTCCGAAAAGGAGAAACACTTTTTGTATTAGAAGCAATGAAAATGGAGAATTCAATCAAATCTCCTGTTCATGGAATTGTATCTAAAGTTAGTACTCAGATTGGAAAGGCTATTGAAAAAGGTTCTGTATTATGTATCATACAGACATTAGATAATTGATAAAAACTTTACTGATTTATTTCGTTTTTCACAACAAGGTTACCCTATGAAAAGACGCATTGCTACTCTTTTCGGTATTGCCGTTATTTGTGGTTTAATAACCATACCTGTTTTGGCAAACAAAGCAGAAAACAAAATTCGACATGCAATGAAATTTGCAGCTGAAAGAGCACCCGAAGTCCCATTGTTTTTGTATGCAGCTACAATCAATCCGGATGAAGATGCTTCCCAGGCTTTGAAATCAAAAAACATCAAGATTGTTAATCTTGGTCCTGTTATTAACTCTGGAGCTGATGAATATGCCCCAACGGTTACTGCAGATGGTAAAACACTATTTTTTGTTTCGAACAGAAAGGGAAGTAAAGCAAGTAAAGAGGTAGATTATCGTGGCCCAGCATCAGATGATTTTTGGGCAGCATCTAAAGAGGAACGTTTAGATATGTTCCCAGCTGGTTCTGTATTAAATATTGAACCAGAACCAAAAGAAAGTAAAAACACTGTTAATACCATTTTTAATGAAGGTGCAGCCTCCATTTCATCTGATGGTCAGCGTTTGATTTTTACAGCATGTGATCGCCAAGATGGATTTGGTTCTTGTGATTTGTATGAAACTACCATTGACGGGGTAAAATGGGGTAAGCCATCTAATCTAGGAAAAAATGTAAATTCAAGCTTTTGGGATTCACAACCATCTTTGTCTCCAGATGGTAATAGAGTATATTTTTCCTCAAATCGTTTAGGACCAAATAATACTGAAAATGATATCAGTAATGAGAATTATGATATTTGGTATTCAGATTTTGACGAAGACAAAGGCGAGTGGTCTTTAGCAAAAAATTTAGGAAATGTAGTTAATACTGGCAAACAAGAATTAGGACCATTTATTTCTAAAGATGGTGTAACACTTTATTTTGCTTCTACTGGCCATATTCCAAATCTTGGAGAAAAGGATTTTTATTATACTACACTTACAGATCCTGAAAAAAATATTTGGACAAAGCCTCAACCAATTCCATATCCTGGAATTAACTCAAAAGATGATGAAGAGTTTATTTCCTTCCCAGCTTCTGGTGATGTTATTTATTTCTCTTCAAATAGAAATTATGAAAATGCCCAAGGTGAACAAGATATCTTTATGGCATTTGTTCCGCCATTATCAAGAGCTGTTATTGTACGCGTTTTTGTAAATGATGAGTGTACTAATGAATCCGTTCCTGCTACAGTAACTATCGAAAATTTAACCACTGGTTCAAAGAAAACCGATTCAGTTACAATCAGTAAGAAGGAATTCCAGTATGTGGTTATGAATTCTGATTATGGTAAAGGTAAGGATGCAGGAAAAACCATCAAGTATAGAATAACTGCAGAAAATCCTAATTATGGCAAAAAAGTAGAAGAAATAACTGTTACTAAGCCGGATATTACCTATGATAATGATAAAGCAAAAGAGTCACAAGAAGAGCCACCTGTAAGAATATTATTGGGTAAGCGCCCAGTTCTTTCAGCAGAAATGGAATATGCAGACTTTATTAAACGTGCCTCCAAAAAGAAGCCTGAATTAGCATCTTGGAAGGGCTTAGTATTAGAAGAAGTTGCTACAATCGATCTATTCCCATTATTACCTTATGTGTTCTTTGATTCAACTTCATCAAGTATTCCTAGCCGTTATAGACTATTTTCATCTTTTGCCCAAACAGCAGGATTTTCTGATGAAAAAGTACAAGGTGATAAGAATGCTAATACACCAGAGAAATATTATGATATCTTGAATATTTATGGATATCGTCTTACTAAGTATCCAAATGTAAAAGTGAAAGTTACTGGATGTAATGATGATGTTTCTGCAGGTGAAAAAGGCGATATGGCTTTATCTGAAAAACGTGCTCAAGTAGTTTATAATTATTTGAAAAATGTGTGGCAAATTTCTGAAGATCGTCTAACATTAGAAAAAAGAGGATTACCAGATAAATTAGTTGCTTCACAAACAAGCGATAAAGACCCACAAAGTAAATTATATTCTAATATTGAAAATCGTCGTACTGAATTGTCATTTACTGGTGATGCAGAAGATGTTTGGAATGTGATGAAGCCTTTGATTGATAGAGATCCCACGATATTTCCTTCGCCATTATCTATGAATTTTATCATGAATAATGGTATTGATGAAGCACTTATTGCTTCTCGCCGCATAGAAGTAATGCGTGGAGATAAAGAATGGGCTACATTAAATCAAGTTGGTAAAAATGAAGCTTCGTATACATGGAATTGGAAAGACAAAACAGGTGCCGAATTAAAAGAAAGTGTTACAGAGGAAACTCCTTTCACTGCTAAGCTTATCGTAAAAAGTATCAATGGAACTGAGTGTACATCAGACCCAATTTCTTTAAAAGTAATGATAGTAAAGAATAAGCCAGGTGTAAAAGTTGAAAAGGCTGGTGCTAAAACACGTGAAACATATAAGCTTGTTTTATTCCCATTCAATAGATATGATGCAGGCCCATTCAATGAGAGAATTCTTAGAGAATTCGTGTATACTCGTACAACTCCTAAATCTGATATTGCTATTGAAGGCCATACAGATGTTATTGGAATGTTCGAATCCAATGCCAAATTATCTGCGAATCGTGCTAAAACAGTAGAAACTGGAATTCGTGGCGCAACAAAGAATCAATTCCAATCACTTGAATCAAAAGGTGTTGGAGAAGAACAAGAATTCTTTATTAATCAATTGCCAGAAGGACGTTTATACAATAGAACTGTTCAGATTAATATTCAAACTCCAATTGAAGAAGATTAATCTCATTACTGCTTAATAATGAAAGGCTGTGTATAAGTTATGCACAGCCTTTTTTTATTCTTAATATATATGTGGTTGTTACCTTATATTTGTGCTTAATTAAGACATTTTACTAGTAGAAACACTATGGCATTTATACGATCAATTTCTGGATTAAGAGCAACATTAGGGACAGGACTTCAGCCTGAAATTATTAGTAGATATGCTGCTGCTTTTGCACAATATTGTCCTGAAGGACCAATTGTTATTGGCAGAGATGGGCGTCCATCTGGATTATGGATTGAACATATTATTATTGGAACTTTACAAGCTTGCGGCAGAGATATATTATTATTGGGAATTGCACCAACACCAACTGTTCAATTACAAACAGAACATTCTTCAGCAGCAGGTGGTATATCTATTACAGCTTCACATAATCCCCAAGAATGGAATGGATTGAAATTTCTAGGTTCTGATGGTGTGTTTTTAGATGAACAACAGAACAAAG
>JALRHN010000133.1 GCA_023259575.1 Candidatus Kapaibacterium sp.
CCTAAAAGAAGAGATTAGATTGCAAAAGACTATCATCAGATTAATCAGAGAAGGCATGATTTTATCTGCACATGATTGTTCAGAAGGTGGATTAGCAACTGCAATTTGTGAAAGCGCTATTGCATCTGAAATAGGTGCTACAATACACTTACCCTTCGAAGAAAATGCTGATCATTTGTTTGGGGAAGCGCAAAGCAGAATCATTATTTCAGTTTCAAAAGAAAAATTAGAATTATGCCAGCAGATTGCAGATGAAATGAATGTACCATGTATTCCGATAGGAATTACAGGTGGAAATGATATTCACTTTGATTCATGTATATTGTCAATTAAAGAAGCAAAAGAAGCATTTACACATACATTACATAATATTATGTCATAATTGATTAATTATCTTTCTTTTGCACTACAGTGCCAGCTCTTCCAGCAGATACAGAGATAATGGCATCACAAAATTCTTCTATTTTGGATATAGGTATTTTTGCTATAAACTCGATTGCATCATGATAATGAGAATCATGATATAAGGCATATTCATCAATCACTTTTCTAATTGCTGATACATCCTCATATGTACAAAAAACTTTTATATCAGCACTTGAAAATATTGGTACTTTGATACATGATTCTAATACCAAAGAACTTGCCTCTGAATATGCACGAGCTAAACCACCAATACCTAATTTAGTGCCTCCAAAATATCGAGTTATAACCAATAGAACATCGGATACATCGTATTTCTGTAAGATAAACAAAATGGGTTTTCCAGCAGATCCCGAAGGTTCTCCATCATCAGATGTTCTAAATTCAAGACCATTTTTCCCAAATCGATAAGCAAAACAATTATGAGAAGCATCAAAATATTCTGATCTTAAAGCCTCTAATTCCTTAAGCGCCATATCTTTAGAAGATACAGGAATAGCTGTTGCAATAAAAATCGAGCCACGGACTTTGATTTCAGCTCTTTCACGCTGTTTGATGGTATAATAAAAATCTGAAGGATTATGAGTATTCATTCTATAATTGTAAAAGGTAAATCATGAAGATTGGAATAGTTTGTTATCCCACTTATGGTGGTAGCGGAGTAGTAGCTACCGAATTAGGTATTGCATTAGCTAAACGTGGGCATGAAGTACATTTTATAACATATGCACAGCCAATGCGCTTAGACAGATTTCAAGATAATATCTTTTATCATGAAGTTGAGCAACCTAATTATCCTTTATTTGAATTCCAACTGTATTCTTTAGCACTTGCTGGAAAAATTGTTGATGTAGTAAGATATGAGCAATTAGATATACTCCATGTTCATTATGCAATTCCACATGCAATCAGTGGTTATTTAGCCAAACAAATCTTAAAGGATAAATCAACTCTTAAACTAGTAACAACATTACATGGAACAGATATCACATTAATTGGATTAGAGCCTACTTTTCTTCCATTAGTAAAATTCTCATTAGAACAATCAGATGCAGTAACTGCTGTTTCTAGATTTTTAGCAGAAAAAACGAAAACAGGCTTTATGACTAAATCAGAGCCAATAGTGATTCCAAATTTTATAGATACTAATGTATATTATAGAATGGAATGTACAAAAATAAGGGGTCAGATAGCACCAAATAAAGAGAAAATTTTAATGCATGTATCTAATTTTCGTCCTGTAAAAAGAGTTCTAGATACAATTTACATACTTCAAGAAGTATTAAAAACAATACCGGCAAAATTAGTGTTAGTTGGCGATGGACCAGATAGAGCAGAAGCAGAACGTTTAGCAAGAGATTTAGGTATTTGGGAACATGTTAAATTCTTGGGGAAACAAAATGCTTTACCTGAAATTTTATCTGCTGCGGATGTTTTCTTATTAACAAGTCAATCAGAAAGTTTTGGCCTGGCAGCTTTAGAAGCTATGAGCTGTGGTGTTCCTGTAGTAGCAACAAATATGGGCGGAATCCCAGAAGTTGTAACCCATGATGAATCTGGTTTTATAGCAGAATTAGGTGATATTAAAAGGATGGCAAAATATACATTGGATCTTATCACTCATCCAAGAAAATGGCAAGAGTTTAGCAATAATGCTAGAAAAAGAGCGGTTGAACATTTTGATATTCAACTTATAGTTCCATTGTATGAATCTTTGTATCAGAAATTATTAGAAATCGAATAATTATGTGTGGACGTTATTCTTTATTTGGAGATTGGAAGCAAACACTTACTCCATCAGAAATCAAAGAAAAGATTGAATCATTTGAACCTAAACCTGATAATTATAATGTAACACCTTTAAGCATTATGCCAATTATCTATCAATCAGATCAGAAGATTCACATAGAACCTATGATATGGGGTTTTATTCCTGTTTGGGCTAAAGATGCATCGATGGCTTCTAAAATGATAAATGCTCGAAGTGAAACCTTGAAGGAAAAACCTAGTTTTAAACATGCTTATAAACGAAGAAGATGCATGGTTCCTATGTCAGGTTTTTTTGAATGGGCTAATTCTTCTAAAGGAAAAAAACAACCTGTTTATATTTCAATGCCACATTCTAATCCATTTTTTGCAGCAGGATTATGGGAAGAATGGACAGATAAAGAGACTTTTTCAACTTTACGATCATTTACCATTATAACTGTTCCTGCAAATGCAAAGATTGCTACTTATCATGAAAGAATGCCTGCTATTTTAAGCAAAGATGATATGTTATTTTGGCTGGGATCAGAATCAAAAGCAGATGAAGCTCTAAGAACATTACCTGAAGATATGCTAGTATCAAAATTTGTTAGCTTACATGTTAATAATCCTAAAATGAATTCTGCTTCTTTACTGGAGGAAGTAGTTTCGGATATAGATATTAAAGATATAATTCCTTCAATTCCACCTGGCAAAAAGAAATTATTTCTAGAACATATTATTGAAAACAAGCAATCCACTTTGTTCTAATTTGCAACATGATAATAGTAATGTTTTGCCATAAGCATACTAACTGCTAATTTTGTACTAATTTTGAAAAAACAATCAATTGATTTAAGGATAAGAGATGTCTGCCCACAGAAATTACGCACTTATATTAGGTGTCTCCAGCGGATTCGGGAAAGCAACAGCACTAGCAGTTGCTAAACAGGGATATCACATTATTGGGGTTCATCTAGACAGGGCAGCCGGTTTGGCAGCCGTTGATGAATTGAAATCAGAGCTTAATAATCTTGGTGCTGATACTCATTTTTTTAATGTTAATGCTGCTGATGCAGATAGACGAAAAGAGATTATAGAATTTATAGCAGAAGAATTATCTAAATTTCCTGGTGCCTCAGTAAAATTAGTATTACATTCATTAGCTTTTGGTAGCTTATTGCCATTGGCTGGGGATAAAGACACCAAGGTTTTGTCTCAAAAACAAATAGAAATGACACTTGATGTTATGGCTAATAGTGTTGTTTATTGGACGCAAGATTTGCTTAGCAAGGAGTTATTGGGTAGAGGTGGTAGAATTTTAGGATTAACTAGTGCTGGTAGCAATCGTGTACTTCCTATGTATGGCGCTGTATCGGCAGCAAAAGCTGCAATGGAATCATATATGCGCCAATTTGCATTAGAGTTGGCTCCTATGGAAATCACTGCTAATTCAATAAGAGCTGGCGTTACAAATACTCCAGCATTAAGCAAAATTCCAGGCAATAATATCATCATGAAAAATGCTTATATCAGAAATCCTTATCATAAATTAACAACACCCGAAGATATAGCAAATGTTATTACATTGTTAATCAAGCCAGAATCTAAATGGATTAATGGAACGATTTTGGGAGTAGACGGCGGAGAAGATTCTGTAGATATAACGTGGTATCAGCCAACTGAAAGTGAATATGGATTATGTTAAAGAAAAAGCCGCTTAAAGCGGCTTTTTCTTTATTAACTTTTTAACGTTTTTTATCTATTGATGAATCGTATTTTTCTTATATTCTTACATAATATATTAGTTAATCATAAAATCACGAATTGATATGTCTCAATCTTCTACTCAACAACCCTCGGAATTTAAAAGAGATTTAGGTCTATTTGATTCTACAATGCTAGTAATTGGATCAATGATTGGCTCGGGAATATTTATCGTAAGCGCAGATATCTCAAGAACTGTTGGTGGCGGTGGTTGGGTATTATTAGTTTGGGCATTAACTGGTTTTTTTACCCTTATTGCTGCACTAAGTTATGGTGAATTAGCCGGAATGATGCCAAAAGCTGGTGGACAATATGTGTATTTAAAGGAAGCATATAATCCTTTTATAGCTTTTTTATATGGTTGGACATTATTTTCTGTTATACAAACCGGAACAATTGCAGCTGTTGCAGTTGCTTTTGCAAAATATACTGGTGTATTTTTTCCCATTGTTAGTGAAAAAAACATACTTTTTTCAATTGGAAGTTTTTCTGTAAGTGGTGCTCAAATATTAGCAATCATAAGTATTTGGGTACTTACTCTAATCAATCTTAGAGGAGTAAGAGAGGGCAAATATATTCAGAACATATTTACTTTTACCAAGACTCTTGCCTTATTAGGCTTGATAACTGTTGGCTTATTTTTTCAAGGTAATTCTTCTGTTCTAACAAATAATCTTGCAGAATTTTGGCATGCATCTACGATATCATCTAATGGTTCAATCACTGAATTAGCTGGATTAGCAATAGTAGCAGCTTTGGGAACTGCTATGGTTGGATCTATTTTTTCTAGTGATTCATGGAATAATATTACATTTACTGCTGGAGAAGTTAAAAATCCAAGCAAAACAATTCCTGTAAGTTTATTCTTAGGGACAGCGATTGTAACAATTTTATACCTTCTTGCAAATGTTTCATATATGAATGTTCTTTCTGTTAATGGCTCACCTAATGCATTAGATGTAGCCGGAAGAGGAATTCAGTTTGCAATAAGTGATAGAGTAGGTGCAGCTGTAGCTGAAATAATTTTTGGTTCAGGAGGGGCGGCAATTATGGCTGCATTAATTATGATTTCTACTTTTGGTTGTAATAATGGTATTATTTTATCTGGGTCAAGAGCATATTTTGCAATGGCTCAAGATAAATTGTTTTTTCCAAAAGCAGGAAATTTAAATAAAGCAGGAGTACCCTCAACAGCATTGCTCATTCAAGCAATTTGGGCTTCCTTACTTTGCTTATCAGGAACATATAATGCATTATTAGATTATGTAGTAACTGCTGTGTTGATATTTTATATCCTTACTATAGCTGGTATTTTTATTTTAAGAAAAAAGAGACCTAATGTAGAAAGACCATATAAAGCTTTTGGATATCCTTTTTTACCAGCATTATACATTGCTTTTGCAAGTGCAATTATCTTTGATTTAATCCTATTTAAACCTGGAACAACATTACCAGGTATTCTTCTTGTTCTTGCTGGAATTCCTGTCTATTTTATCTGGAATAAATCCAAATAATTCATTCTTTACTATTAGGTTTTGCAGTGGAAAAAGAACTTATCAATTCTGAAATTATTCGATTAATCCAAATCGCCTTACACGAGGATATAAACTCAGGAGATCTAACTGCTGAAAGTATATTTCCTATTCGTGGTGCTTGGACTAGTGGTTTATTGATGGCAAAGTCAGATGGTATAATTTGTGGAATAGATATAGCAAAATTAGTTTTTGACACCGTCAGTGGAAATACATGTATATGGGAACCATTATTATCTGATGGTGATTCAGTTAAAAATGGAACACCAATAGCAAAAATTAGTGGAGAAGCAAGAGATATATTATCTGGGGAAAGAACTGCTCTAAATTTTATGCAAAGAATGAGTGGAGTTGCTACTTTAACTCAT
>JALRHN010000134.1 GCA_023259575.1 Candidatus Kapaibacterium sp.
AAAATAAAAAACATAATTATGGCTTGGTGATAGATAAGAAATATTCTTCTAATGATCGAGTTGATTGAATTCCTTCAACTTTGATATCATTTGCAACTAATAAAGAATTTATATCAGAAATAAAGGATTGTTCTGTTTCTATGGTTATTGAATTATCTGTTAGAACAATAGTGGATGCATGAAAACGAGAAGTATTTAAGCAATCTAATGCTTGTTTGGGATTGTCTACAGTAAAATTAACTTTAAGAAGACCCTCATTTAATAATTCTTGCACATTTCCTTCAACGACTGTACAACCTTTATTAATGATTACCATTCTTGTTGCTATAAGTTCTACTTCAGGCAGTATATGTGAGGATAGAAAAATTGTTTTGTTTTGTTCTTTACTTAATGAAAGAATCAACTCTCTTATTTCTTTTACACCAACGGGGTCTAATCCATTTGTAGGTTCATCAAGGACAATTAAATCTGGATTATGTAAAAGTGCTTGTGCAATTCCTAATCGTTGTTTCATTCCATAAGAAAATGTTTTTACTTTGCTAGATGCTCTGTCTAATAATCCAACAGTATCTAAAATAGCCTCAATTGACCTTTTTGAAACATCTGCTCCAGATAGTTTTCCTAACATTTCTAAGTTTTTTGCTGCAGTTAAATACAGATAAAAATCCGGTTTTTCAACAATTGCTCCAATTCTTCTGGCAATTGAAATTCTGTTTTGTGATAATGGCATCCCAAATATATTGATATAGCCAGAGCTTGGTTTTATCAAAGACATCATCATACGTATTGTTGTGCTTTTTCCTGCGCCATTTGGTCCAAGAAAGCCATAAATATCACCTTGATTTACCGTTAAAGATATATTATCAACAGCCTTAAAAGATCCAAATGATTTGGATAGATCTTTGATTTCAATGATTGGGATTTGATGCATACTGTATTTGATAGGAATGGACTTATGGTCAATTCATTAAATTTGTTTTGAAATATGACATTTGTAAAAGATATAAAGTTCCTTACTGTATCTGGGATATCTTGTAAGTAATTCAAAATTGTAATAATGTAATCTAATTTTATACTAATCTTTCAAAATTTTCATTTTACATAGAAAGTAATTAATCAATATGTGAGTAATGCAGTGAATACTATTATTGTTCCAAAACCAGATTCAACAAAAAAAGCCAGCAAATTTTCTAAATCTATGATGATTTTTGGGATCATCGTAGGTCTGTTTATTCTTGCTGGAATTGGATTATCTTTTTTATTCTCAGGAGATGATTCAGTTGAGGTAAAGATGAATTCAATATTAGTTGTATCTTTTTCTGAAACGCTAAATGAATATACATTGGATGCAGGCCCATTTTCTGAAAGTTCTTCAGCTAGCTTTTTAGACGTATTACAAGCATTAAAAAATGCAAAAAATGATCCTTTAATTTCTGGCATATATATCAAAGCAGCAGGTACTCCATTAGGATTTGCAAAACTAGAAGAAATAATTGAAGCCATTAAAGATTTTAAAAAGTCTAAGAAATTTATCTATGCATTTGTAGAAACCGGTTCAAAATCTGATTATCTCTTAGCTAGTTATGCAGACTCTATCTTTATGCCTAAAGAAGGATTGGCAGAAATTCAAGCTCCAGGTGCTTCTGTCATGTTTTATAAGGGTATTTTAGATAAAATGGGGATTTCAGTTCATGTAGAACAATTTGAAGAATATAAATCTGCAGGTGAAACATTTAGTAAAGATAAATTTTCTCAACCTGCTAAAGAAGAAATTGCTGTTATTCTTCAAGCTAGGGCACAAAGAATGTATCAATTAATTTCTACAGGTAGGAATATTCCGTTAAAAACAGTTCAAGAAGCATTTGATAGGGGAGTTTACGCTTCAGATTCTTTGCTTAGCCTTCATTTCATTGATGGAATAGCTCAAGAAACAGAAGTGAAAGAAAAAATTAAGCGTAAAATAGAATCAATTAATCTAAAAAAATCGGGTAGCTCTGATAAAATTAAAAACTTATCTATGATTTCATTATCAGAATATTCTGAAGCAAAAAATGCATACAAAAATCCTTCGAAAGCTCCAGAAAATCAGCAAATCGCAATTGTAAATGGTGTAGGAGCTATTAGATCAGGAAAATCAGGAGGATCTAATCCATTTGATCAAGGGACAATGGAAATTGCATCTAGTTCTATGGCTTCTGATATCAGAAAAGCAAAAGAAGATAATAATATCAAAGCAATCATTTTAAGAATCGATAGTCCTGGTGGATCCGTTATTGCATCTGATGAATTATGGAATGAGATTAAATCTGCAAAAAAAGTTAAGCCTGTCTATGCCTCAATGAGTGATGTTGCTGCTTCGGGAGGTTATTATATTCCTATGGCTTGCGATACAATAATAGCTCATCCACAAACTATAACTGGGTCAATTGGTGTGATCGCTATGATTCCATATCTTTCAGGCACTCTAAATAAACTAGGTATTACAATCGACACATTATCTACAGGCGCTTCTTCACAAGATATGAATGTAATGATGCCTATGACAGAAAGATCACAGATGAAGTTAAAATCACAGATGTACCCTATATATCAAAGATTTGTCCAAAAAGTTGCTGATTCAAGAAAAATGACTTTTGATCAAGCTCGCTCCTTGGCAAAGGGTAGAGTATGGCTTGGAAACGATGCAAAGAATAATAAATTGGTTGATACTTTAGGAGGTTTAAATCTTGCTATCTCTATGGCAAAAAAGAGAATTGGCATACCAGACTCAACTGATATCATTATAAAATCATATCCTGAGAAAAAAGATTTTATTGAAGAGTTACTTTCATCAATTACTAAAACAAAAAACAATGAAGAAGCACATATATTATCAAATAAATCCTCATTTATGTCTCTTGTTTCTGAAGTAATTACATCTAAAGTGCTTCCACATCCTATACATCAGCAATTAGCGCTATTCTGGAATATTGTGAATGTTTCTTCAAAGGAAAAAGTACTATTAACAATGCCATATATACCAATGTTTTAAAAACTAAAGTATGGATGAATAATATCTATATACAAAGCAATATGCTTCTACGCATAAATATTCATGTAGTTCATTCTAATTTATGATGTTTAATTAATAACACTTTTGTATCTTTGTTGCTGTCACTATCATATTTTGTTCATTAATGTTGTTGTGTGTACAATGACTAAAGCAGACATCGTCGAGCAGATCGCCGCACAAACCGGCCTCACCAAAGTTGAAACTAAAGCAGTTGTAGAAGGTGTATTTTCTTCAGTTATGGATATTTTAGCCAATGGTGGCCGTATAGAATTACGTGGATTTGGCGTATTTTCTGTAAAAAGCCGTAAATCTAGAATGGCTAGGAATCCAAGAACAGGTGTTCCAGTTGCACTAGATAAGAGATATGTACCTGTATTTAAAGCATCTCCAGATTTTCAATCAAAGGTTGATATATTATTGAAATCCAATGATAAATCAACAGCTGTTAAAAAAACAGCAACAAAAGCAAAAAAGTAATATTCATAATATAGATTGATATCATATACGTTAAGGTTATATATAGTGTTATCTAAAGTATCATTAATGATCATTTCTGGAATTACGATACTTTCTATATCTGGTTTATCTTATGGAATTTCTAGATATAATATTGAGCAAGCAAAACCTGATAAAGAAAGAACGCTAACATTAGCTAATGAGGCTTATGATAGGAATGATTATAGAACAGCTAGTTCTCTTTATAAACGCTATATAGACTTATTTGACAAAACTAATGTAAGTGTGATGATTGACTATGGTTATTCATTACATAATATAGGAAGGTCAGATGAAGGTATTCAAATATTAAAGTCTGTTATTAGTAAAGATAAGAATAATGCATTTGCTCTTTTTAATATAGCTGTGATATATTATCAAAGAAAAGATATTACAAATGCTAAAATTTGGTTATCGAAATGTTCAGAGACATCAAGTTCTCCAGAAATTTCACAGAGAGCTATTACTATTTTGAATGAATTGCAATCAATAAAACAATAATTTTATCACTTTTATTTAGCGGAGTAAACTATGCCTTGCGGAAAAAAACGTAAACGCCATAAAATGGCTACGCACAAGCGCAAAAAGCGTCTGCGTAAAAATCGTCACAAGAAAAAGAATCGGTAGTATAATGGCGTATCTAATAAATACGCCATTTTTTTATTTATCGTAGGCGAGTTTTTTTCTGTTCAATTGATAATAAATGTCCCACATCAGCTAATATTTGCAGTTTTCCTCCATAGGTTTGTTGCAAATTTTGTTCTGTTAATACTTCTTTAACACTCCCCATTGCAGTTTTTCTTAAATTTATAAGCAGTGCATTATCAAAATGTTCGGCTACTGCTTGAACATCATGATGAACTACAATGATGGTTTTACCATTGTCCCTCATTTGTTTAAGTACTTCTAGTAAAGTAATTTCTGTTGCAGCATCAACACCAGAAAAAGGTTCATCCATTAAGTAAAAATCTGTGTCTTGTGCAATTGCTCTAGCCATAAATACTCTTTGTTGTTGTCCCCCAGATAAGCGTGATATTTGTCTGTCTGCAAATTTTTCCATTTCAACTTTTCTTAAGCATTCTTGAACTATAAGATGGTCAGCCTCTCTTGGTTTTTTGAACAGACCTAATTTTGAATATCTTCCCATCATAACTACTTCTTTTACAGAAATCGGAAAATCCCAATCAACAGATTCTCTTTGCGGCATATAGCTAATGTGTTTGCGCATTGAATCAATTGTCTTTCCATTAAACTGTACAAATCCAGAAGCAATAGGGATTAAACCCATCATAGCCTTAAGAAGAGTAGATTTACCAGCACCATTTGGTCCTATTAAAGCGGTTAACTGTTGTAGTGGAATAAGACAGTCAATACCCCATAACACTGGCTTATTTTGATAACTTACTGTTAAATCGTGTATTTCAATTGATGTAGTTAGCATATCATCCTAAAAATTTGTTTCTTTCTTTTCTAATTTCACTTGCTAGAACATAAAGATATTCATTATTAGATGCATCTGCTAAAGGTAAATATAAGTCGGTAGTTTTATTAACATACGTAAGAGGATTCTTTTTAAGATTGAAGTCTAAGCATCGGAAATTATCAAGTCTGGCAGCTAATTTTATGATTAAACAATCTGTAGTTGATTGTTTTAATAAGTTAATATGTTCTTTTTCTACTGAATCAGGATCTATCTTTTGTTTTTGTAAGTCTTTAGTTAATACCTGAACTATATATGCTGCATAAGCTCCAAAATTATACACTAAAACCTCATGTGATAAATCTTTAGAATCTTCTAAAATATCATGAGTTAATGCTGCTATTAACAAGTCTGGATCATAAATAGATAATTCTTTTACTAGAATTTTACATACCCTTGCACAATGATAAAAATAGGGAGAATTATCATTTCTTATTTGAAATTGATGAACATGTTCAGCCATTTCATAAGCACTAAGAACTTTGTTTACTTCTATTGGCTTGATATAAGAAGTAATATCTAATTCTAATTCACTTGAACTATATGTAGTTTGATTATACATAGGATGTACTTCATTGTAGTTTTTTTGCTTGAATTAATTCCAAAGCATGTTCATATGAAGAAGCTGTAATATTGTTTCCACTAATTAAGGAAGCAATATGCTCAACCTTTTCTGAATTTGATAAAATCGTAGTGGTAACATATGCTCTATCATCTATTACGTTCTTTTGAACCAGAATATGATTATCGGCTAGGGCAGCTATTTGAGGTGAATGACTTAT
>JALRHN010000135.1 GCA_023259575.1 Candidatus Kapaibacterium sp.
TTGGTCTTTATCTAAATATTTAAAGAATAAAGTGAAAAATGCTGTTTCTTATCTTAATGATTTTAAATTCTTAGCAATTCAAAAGATACAGCAATCAGAATGCGATTCTATTATGATTGGACATATTCACCATCCATGTATTGAAAAAATTGATAATAAAAATTATTACAAGGCGCAAATAGTAATTTCTGAACCAAATTATGATGCAGGTATATTGTCAGCTCCGCAAATAGCAAATTTGATTCCACAAGTTGAATTAGGAGATTCCGATACAATCGAAGTGGGAGATATAGTTGCAGTTATAGGTTCCCCTGAAGGATTTCATGACACAGCAACAGTTGGTAGAGTTACTAATATTCACCAAACATTAGGTGAGTCAGCACCATCACCAGCATGGAGAGATATTATTTTTATTGATGCTGATATTCTTGAAGGTTCATCAGGTGGTATGGTAATTGGTACAGATGGTCTTGTAATAGGACATGTTATTGGTGTAACTGGACAACACGCTGATGTAGGTGTTGGTGAGAATTCTGTCTGTCCTATTAATAAGCTCAAAATATTACTAAATAGTATTTCTAGCGTATAATATATGTGTGGACTACTATTCAATCTTAGGCGTAGATAAAAACGCATCTCCAGAAGATATTAAAGCTTCATATCGTAAATTAGCAAGACAATATCACCCAGATGTAAATAAAGAACCTGGTGCTGAAGAAAAGTTCAAGCAGTTAGGTGAGGCATATTCTGTATTATCCGATCCTGGTAAAAAACAACAGTACGATAATCCTCAACAGTACAGGTCTCAACAATCTGGGTTTGATCCATTTGGCTTTGATCCATTTTCAAATCCATTTCAAAGACGATCACAACAAAATAATAAAAATACTCCAGTTTCAGTTAACATCGGACTTACATTAAAAGAAATTTATAATGTTGTTGAAAAGACAGTTAATTATTCTAGAAATGTATTTTGTAATGATTGTTCTGGTAAAGGTGGTTCAGGTTCTCAGCATATATGTCAACAATGCCAAGGTAGAGGTAGAAACATACAGCAAATCCATGAAGGTATGTATGTTCATGTAGTAGATGCGGGACCTTGTCATGTTTGTAATGGAAACGGGATGATGTATTCTAGCCCTTGTTTAAAATGTAATGGCGCTGGGCACAAAAATGAAAATTCTTCTGTAACAATCACTACAAAACATGGAATTTTGTTTGATAATATGATTTTGTCAGGCAAAGGTAATCATATAGATCCAAATCATCCTTCTGGTCCACTAATTATTGAGTTCTATTTAGCAGACCAATCTTTTCAGTTTGACCAACAAGGTAATGGAGTTAAGGAATATTATATAAATCCTATAAACGCATTACTAGGCGATGAAATGGAAGTTGTAATGCCTGATGAAACACAATCTAAAATGAGAATACCAGCACATACTGCTAATAATCACATGTTTAGATTTGCAAATAAAGGATTACCAAGACCTAACGGATTTGGTGATTTCTTCGTCAAAATTCTGTATAAAAATCCTGATAGTATAACTGATCAGCAGAAAGAAATATTACAAAGTTATCTTGAAACTTTGAAGTGAGGATAAAATTATGTCAATGGTAAAGCGAGCTACTGGGTCTATCAAGTCTTTTACATCTGAAGAAGGTGTTGAAGAAGAAATCAAGGTTGTAGAATCTGATGAAACAAAGCCAGAGCCACAATCTATTATCGTCAAGGATGTGTTGGAAATCCCGTTAGTTACATCTATGGATCTAGATATCAATGCTACTGATGAAGGGGACGATGTAGTAGCTAAGGACTGCTAAATGGATATACTTCAACGTACAGGTGTTCTAGATAAAATTATGAATACCTTATATCATATCGGTAAAGATCATATTATTTTAGTAATAAGCTTTGTTATTGCAGTCTTAATTCTTCCTTTTATTGCTAGAAGATTTAAAACAGAATCTGATTATGTATACAAAGTTCTATTGCTCGTAAAAAGTGTATTAGGTTCTAAGCTTGGATCTAAAGGCCAAGTAATTTTAGATGCTTGGGCTGAAGGTATTAAGAGAGCTTCCGATGGTGCATTTGATGAAGCTGATAAAGTTGATCAATTAATTAGATTTCTTAAAATAGTAGCTTCACAAAATAATATCGAATTATCTGATACTGATGTTGCTATTATCACTGAATTAGCAGAAACATCTATTAGTATGCTTCAAGGTCAGAAAAAGATGGATATTGCAGTGGGTGTTGATAAATTCCAATCAATGTCTCATGTAATTGCATAA
Organism: Candidatus Kapaibacterium sp.; assembly: GCA_023259575.1. Classification (GTDB taxonomy): domain Bacteria; phylum Bacteroidota; class Ignavibacteria; order Kapaibacteriales; family UBA961; genus UBA961. The sequence goes on from JALRHN010000135.1 coordinate 2,296, forward strand.
ATCATATTAGCATGATACTATTATTGTGAAATGGTTGAAATTCACGTTAACAATCACGCATGCTTTATTGTAGGGTCATTTTCGGATGACCCTTTTTATTCTAATTCGGTACATAATGAAATCAAAAAAGCATTATCTTATAAAGTTCCGAATCATGAATGGTCTGAAAAATATAAGCAGGGTATTTGGGATGGCACGATTTCAATTTATAATCGTAAGTTAGGTCAATTTCCTACTGGTTTGCTTTATAGGGTCGTTGGATTATTAGATGAACTCAAAGTAGAGCATAAAATTATTGATAATCGTAAAAGACCAAAAAAAGTTTATCCATTAACATTAGATTTAGGTAATCGTACATTAAGAGATTACCAAAAACTCTCAGCAGAAAAATTTGCAGAAACTGGTACTGGTATTCTTGCTTTAGCTACTGGAGCTGGTAAAACATTAACTTCTTGCTATCTTTTTACTCAAATACAAACATATCCTGTAGTATTTATTGTTCCTGCTTTAGAGTTACTTAATCAGACTCAAAAAGAATTTGAAAAATATTTAAGATTAGATGGTAAGCCTGTCAAGGTTGGTAAAATTGGTGGCGGTGTAGTTGATATCAATATGCAAGGTATCAATGTATGTACTTATCAAACTATTCTTACAGCCTATAATAAAAAATACAATGAAAAGCAATATAAAATTGTAGATACGAATGATGGCGACGGAACAAAATCAACTGAACAACTGCAAAAAGAATTAGATTTAGCAACAAAAAAATGGACTATTTCAAAAAATAATGCTACACGAGATTTGTCTAAAATATCCTTAGATATCGAGAACACTAAAAAACAAATTGAAATAGAAAAAGATCCCAAAAAGAATAAAGCATTAGTTACTTCTTTAGCCAATCTTGAAAAACAATATAATAAAGATTTTGCTGCTAAGGTCAAAGTTGAATTAGCAGGATATAAAAAAGCTCAAGCTGCATGGGATAATAGGCAAAAGATATTATTTGAAAAAGCTCAAGTAAGAGAGCTTATTTCTTCCTGTAAAGGGTTTATAGTAGACGAAGCCCATTTAGCTGCTGTGGTTGTAGAAGAGCTTAGGTCATTTGCACACGAAGCTTTTTACTGTGGCGGTATGTCTGCTACACCTTATCGAACAGACAATCAAGAAATTCGAATAGAAGGTGCTTTGGGTGGAAAAATATATGAAGTCAGTAATAGCGACTTAATTGATAGAAAGTTCTTAGTACCTCCTAAAATCTTTATGGTTGAGATAGAAGAATTTTCAACACCTCAAACATATGCGGATGCTTATGATCAAAATATAGTAAATTCTTGGGAAAGAAACTACAGAATTAAACAATTTGCTGAATCTTTTAAGGAAGCCGGTTTACCTGTTTTAATTTTAGTGGAAAGAAGAGAACATGGGTCTATATTAGAATCCATGATAGAAGATGCAGTATTTGTTCCTGGTGGTGATAAGGGTGAAATAGATCCTACAGACGAGGAAAAGAATTACCGCAGAAGAATGCTAAATAGCGTTGAAAACAATGAAATAGTGTTGATAGCTACCCAATGGGCTAATACAGGTGTAGATGCTCCGAAAATAGCCACTTTAATCATAGCTGGATCTTGTGCTTCCCCTGTAACAACATATCAACAAGTGGGTAGAGTATTAAGATGTGTAGGTCGTGATGCTAATGAATCTACCTTAAATGGTAAACCTTATGCTGTAGTGATTGATTTTTATGACCAACACAAGAATCTGAAAACTCACTCGAACATGAGGAAAAGAGTTTATAGATACGAAAGATCTTGGGATTTTAAAATGATAAAGGCTACATAAAGTAGCCTTTTCTCTTAGTCATGCTTGAAGTTGAATACAGCACTATATACTGCATCTAACAAATCTTCTAAATCTTTAAAAAATCTCAATGTACTTCTCCTTCTTATATTATTTCCCATCTATGGAATATAAGAATCGACATTGAAACTTACATTAGATTATACTGTATAGAATAACATATTACCTAGAGGATGCTTCACATTTCATAACAGAATATTACTCTTATCAACAAAAAGGGCATATAACATGAGAACACAGACTATTGTTGGAAAACCTAAATCATGCTTAAACCGTAATTGTAAACATCCATTTTACAAAGAGTCCCATTTAGGCTGGCTTCCTAAATCAGAAGTTGAAGCTTACACAATTATGAGATGCCCAAAATGCAAGGATACTTTTGCTGTTATTCAATTGATGTCTATGGTGTATGAATATAAAAATTCATTACCTAAAGATCCTAATAATGAATTCACCCCGTCATCTATATCTTCTGCTGAAATAAATAATTTCAGAAAGAAATTAGATGATTCTGATGCTTTGAAGAAAATATTTGAAGGCTTATATCCGGGTGGCAGTCTTTTTGATCCTGAAGAATAGCTTGTATAATTGCCATAGAGGGTAATTATTATGGCAGTAGTAGGTATTGATTTAGGAACAACGAATTCATTAATTTCTTTTATTAACAAGAATGGTGTCCCTGAAGTAATTCCAAATTCAATTGGTTTTCGCACCACTCCATCTATTATCAGCTTTACTCCCGAAGGCGAAATATTTGTCGGTAGAGAGGCTGTAGATAACGAAACTTATTATCCTGAAACAACTTTTAGATCTGTCAAAAGATTTATGGGAACTAATCATAGGTTTAATGTCTATGATAAAATTTATTCCCCAGAAGAAATGTCTGCTGAAATTCTTAAGAAATTAAAACAAGATGCAGAAACATTTTTAGGTGAAGCTATTGAGGGAGCTGTTATTACTGTTCCAGCTTATTTCAATAATGATCAAAGACAATCTACAAAAATCGCTGGAGAATTAGCAGGTTTAAAAGTTATGAGGATTATCAACGAACCTACAGCTGCTTCTTTATCTTATGGATTAGATAAGAATATAAATCAAACTGTTTTAGTATATGATTTAGGTGGCGGAACTTTTGATGTAACCATTCTTAAAATTTCTGACGGAATGGATTTTCATGTATTATCTACTTCAGGTGACACTAATTTAGGTGGAGATGATTTTGATATTGCTATTATTGAAATGATTGCTGATAAATGTAATATCAATACATTGGACTTAAATACAGAACAATATGTAAGAATTAGAGATGCTGCAGAAAAAGCTAAAAAAGATCTTACATTCAAGGAAAATACTAGAATCAATCTTCATTATTTTCATTTTGTTGATGATCGCCCACAAGATATTAGATGTGTTATTACAAGAGAAGAATTTAATCAAAAAATTGCACCTCTTGTAGATAAAACAAAAAAGTGTGTTTCTTCTGCTATTTTTGATGCTGGATTAAAATACTCTGACATTAATGAAGTAGTATTTGTTGGAGG